>NZ_JBNHFF010000006.1:0-274528 GCF_059089965.1 Arthrobacter sp. SPT-J7 | reverse complement strand
CCCCCCCGGACGAGTGACACCACCTCGCTGCAGAACGAGCCGTGCATCGCGGAGATCCAGGCCTCCGCATGGTTCGCTCCCAGGTATAGGGCTAACTTCCCTTGTTTCAGAACGTTTAAACGTGGCTGACTAGCAGATCGTTGTGGGCCACCGCTGAGACGTGGGAGCGAAACGGATGGTAACTGGCGTCCAGCCTCCAAACCTTTGCTGGCGCCAAGCCCCTTACCGGGCCTGGCAGGCGAGAGAACCACGTCCTCGTAAACATGTCAGAGGGTATGCAGCCCGCTGAGCATGCCGGCATTGGGCCAGCGCTCGGTGTTACTTGGCGTTCAGTACCTTGTAGGTCAGGAATTCCTTCACGTGCGACAGTTCCTGGGCATTGATGCCGTGGCCGATCCCGGCATAGAGAACCTTGGTCAGGTCCACATGCTCGTTCGCCCACTCATGGGTGAACTCGATCTTGTCCGCGGTGATGACCGGATCCTCCTGGTCGCGGCCCCAGAAAACCGGCGGCTTGATGGCCTTGACCGCATCGTCACGGAAAAACCCGTTGCCGTCAGCGGGCACGGCGAACCCGGAGAGCCCCACGACGGCGGCGATCTCCTCCGGCCGGTGGCGGAGCACCGACGTTGCCACGGCCATGCCCATGGAGAAGCCCAGCACGGAAACGCTTCTGTGCTGGCCCTTAACAGTGTCCAGCCAGGTCACTACATCGCCAACGGCCTTGGTCACCTTGTCCACGGAGAAGTCCGGCTCGTGCATCAGCGGGAACCAGGTGAAGCCCGGCCCCATCGCCACCGGCGCGCGGACCGCCGCCACGGTGAATTCCTCCGGAAGACCGGGCACCAGGCCCATAAGGTCCTGCTCGTGGGATCCGTAGCCATGGAAGAGCACCAGCAGCGGCGTTCCCGCCCGTTCCTGCTCGGGCTTGGACCAGGCGACCACGGGCTGATAAGTAGTTTCAGTCATGCCGTCCATGATCGCACAGAATCACTATTACTTGAAAGTTTGAGTTTCTTCGGCAAGCGGACCGCCGTCGTTCCCCTGGGCCGGAATCGCCTGCGCCGCCGCGCCGCTCCGCTCGATGTGCGCCGTCAATTCGGTAATGAACCGGTCGGGATATTCCAGATGCGGCGAATGGCCGCAGTTGTCCAACAGCACTTCGGTGAAGCGTCCGCCGTTGGCCGCATATTTTTCCAGCACCGCCCGGGTCTGCGAGACCATCGGCTGCAGCGGGGCCGTTTCCTCCCCCGGCCAGCCCGGCAGCACGCCGGCCTTGCCCAGGCAGTTCAAGTCGAAGAACGAAGCATCGGACACGATGGCGTCGCTATCGCCGTGGATCCACAGAATGTCCGGTTTATCCGCCAGATCCACCAGGGCGCTGGTGTTGAAGACTCCCGGCGCCATCGTGTTGAGCACGCCACGGCGCCCTGGAGCGAAGCCCGGCCAGTTCTGCGACGGGACGGAATCCCCGGGATAGTTGTCGGGGCCGGTCTTGGTGCTGAGCATCGATTCGACCCAGATGTGCTCATGCGGGGATTCGAACCCGGCATGCACATAGGTGGAGCGGTAGACCGACAGCGGCGAGGCGGGTGCGTCGTCGCTCCTGTCGCCTGCTTCCAGCCGCGCGATGAAATCGGGGTTGGCGCCGCCGCCCCCGGTTCCGGCGTCGTCCGCGGTCAGCCGCCGCCCCTCCGGACCTGCCGTGCCGCCGAAACCGTACGGCGAGACCGGCGCCTGCAGCGCGAGGCTGAGGACAGAGTGCTCCAGCGCGTACTGCATCGCCACACCCCCGCCCATACTCCAGCCGACCAAGTGCACGGGGCCCAACTGCAACGCGTGGAGCAGCCCGTGCAGGTCATCGGCAAAGTCGCGCAACCCGCGGCTTGCGTCCACCGGAGCCGTGTCGGTCTGGCCAAATCCGCGCAGGTCCGGCGCCAGCACGCGGTACTCCGGCGGCAGCGCCTGCATGGTCTCCTGCCAGAACAGCGAGGAGGAGACATTCCCGTGCACCAGAACCACCGGAATGCCGTCCGGCAGGTCGCCAGCGCGCTCCAAGACGTTCATTGTCAGCCGCTTGGTCGGCACCCGCCGCGCAGTGATTCCCGCTAGCAATTCCATCTCAGCTCCTCGAGACCGAGTCGGCCGAGGTGGCCGCCTCCAGCTCACACCCTAGCCAAAGATCCCGCCGCGGACCATGCTTTTCTGAAAGATGATTCAGGTAATACTTACGGGCGTGCCTGTGCATCCCAGGTGGCTTCTTGGGAGGATGTACTTGTGAGTAACTTGTCCCGTCCTGAAGCCCCCTCCTCCGCGGTCGCCGCCGGCCACCCCTGGAGCCGCTTTGTAGCCATTGGCGATTCCTTCACCGAAGGCATCGGCGACCCTGATCCGCGCAGTCCGGGTGGCTACCGCGGCTGGGCCGACCGCGTGGCCGAGGAACTTGCCCGCGGCCATGAGGACTTTGCCTACGCCAACCTGGCCATCCGCGGCCGGCTGCTGCAGCAGATCATCGATGAACAGATCGAACCGGCTCTGGCGCTGAAGCCTGACCTGATCTCGGTCTGCGCCGGCGGCAATGACGTGATCCGCCCCCGTGCCGACCCGGATGCCCTGGCGGAGAAGGTCGACCGGGCCGTCACCAGACTGGCTGCCTCCGGTGCAACCATCGTGCTGTTCACCGCCCCCGACTTCGGGGACACCCCGGTGCTCGGCAGCGCCCGCGGCAAGGCCGCCATCTACAACGAGAACCTGCGCACGGTGGCCGCCCGCCACGACGCCATCATTGCCGACATGTGGGCGCTGCGGCAACTGAAGGCGCCGCAGATGTGGGCGCCGGACCGGCTGCATTTCTCTCCGCTCGGGCACCACACCATTGCCGCCATGGTGCTGGACGCGCTCAATGTCGAGCACACGCTGCAGCCGGAGGCACCCAAACCGCTGCCGCCCAAGCGCTGGCGCACCGCGCGCACCGAGGACTTCGTGTGGGCCCGCCAGCATCTGGTCCCGTGGGTGCTGCGCAGGCTCCGGCACCAGTCCTCCGGCGACGGGATCCTGCCCAAGCGTCCGGCTGCCGACCCGTTCTTCGGCCCGGGCATGCCTCCCGGTACGGCCGGATAACCGAGCCTGCCGTGCCGCAACCGGATCCCCAGGCCATCCGCACCCACCGTTTGCGGGCACAGCGGCTCTGGGACCATCCCGCGGACGACGCCGGCGCTGCCTTGCGCTGGCTCCTCGCCTTCCAGTCGCAGGAGTACGTTTATGCCCGCTGGTCCCTGGCGCAACGGGCGGGCGGGTCGGCCCGGGACAATGCGGCGGACATCGACGCGGCCATTGCCGCCGGAACGATCCTGCGCACCCACGTCCTGCGGCCCACCTGGCACTTCGTGCACCGCGACGATCTGCACTGGCTGATGTTGCTCTCCGGACCCCGGCTCAAGGCAGGCAACAAAGGCCGGGACCGGCAACTGGGCCTGGATGAATCGACGGTCGCACGCAGCAATGAGGTGCTGGCCGCGGCGGTCGCTGACGGCCAGCACCGCACTCGGGATGAACTCGCGTCCCGACTCACCACAGCGGAGCTGCTCGAGGACAACGGGGTGAAGCTGAACGGTGCGTCCCTGCGCGGCCAGCGGCTGGGGCATCTGGTATTCCACGCGGAGATGGACCGGATCCTGGTCAGCGGAACGCCGCGGTCGGCGGAATCCGGCACCGTGCAGCAAACGTATGCCTCCTTCGACGAGCGCGTCCCGCCGTTGACAGCGGACTTTGACCGGGACGCAGCACTAGCTCAGCTCACCGCGCGGTACTTCGCCAGCCGTGGGCCCGCCTCGGTGAAGGACTGCTCGGACTGGTGCAAGCTGCCGCAGGCCGACATTAGGCGCGGATTGGAAGCCGGCGGGCAGGAAGGACTGGAGCGGACCGAAGCCGATGGGGTGGAGCTCTGGTTCTCCCCCGCAGCCGGGACCGGCGGCGCACCCACTGCAGCGAACGAACGTCCCCGCGCCGACCTGATCCAGTGCTACGACGAATACGTCATGGGCTACACCAAAACGCGCGGCTACCTGGGCGGGTCGGCCCCGGCGGCGCTGAGCAGCACGGTGCCGCAGCATGTGCTGCTGCTGGACGGGAAGATGGCCGGCAACTGGAAACACGTGCTCAAGACCGGCTCCGCCGAGCTGCGGCTCAAGCCGCTGCGCGCGTTCAGCCCCGCCGAGCGGCAGTCCGTTGACCGCGCCGTGGCTCGCTACGCGGCGTTCCTGCGGCGGCCCCTCACGCTGGAACTGGCCTGAAGGGCCATTGTCAGCCGCCGCCCGCGCTGCGGAAGCGGAGGGTCAACAACTGGAACGGACGCAGCTCGAACCTCACCGAGCGCCCGCCGGCTCAGGCTTGGAAAAACGCCTGCGTCAGTTCGTCATGCAGTTGATGTACATCGGTCAGGAAGCCGTCGTGGCCCAGCGGCGTTTCGATGGTGTGCACCTTGACGGACCCCGGCAGCGCCTCGGCCAGCTGCCGTGACTGTTCCGGGAAGTAGAGACGGTCGGAATCTACCGCCGCGATGAAGAATTCCGTCTCCTCAAGGCCGCCCAGGGACTGCTCCAGCGAGCCGCGGCCGCGGGAAACATCATGGCTGACCAGGGCCTCGGTGAGCAGGATGTAGCTATTGGCGTCAAAGCGGGAAACCAGTTTCTCCGCCTGGTAGTCCAAGTAGCTTTCCACTGCGTAGCGGCCTCGGGCCGCCGGCGTGATGCCGCCGAACGGCTGTTCCTCCGCCTGCGCCGAGCGGCCGAACCGGTACTCCAGTTCCGGTTCCGAGCGGTAGTTGATGTGGGCGATCCGCCGGGCGATGCCCAGTCCGGCTTCGGGGGCGGGACCGCCGTAATAGTCGCCGCCGGCAAAGTGCGGGTCCAGCCGGATGGCGGCGACCTGCGCCTGCGCAAACGCGATCTGTTCGGCGGTGCTGGCTGCCCCGCAGGCCATGACGGCGCACCGGGCCGTGCGCTCCGGGAACGTCGCCGCCCACTCCAGCGCGCGCGCCCCGCCCATCGAGCCGCCGAGGACGGCATGCCAGCGGCGAATACCCAGCGCATCTGCCAGCCGCGCCTCGGCCCGAACCGAGTCGCGGATGGTGACGAACGGAAACCGCGACCCCCACGGCGAGCCGTCCGGTGCCGGCGACGCGGGACCGGTGGAGCCGTAGCAGCCGCCAATCATGTTGGCGGCCACTACGAAATAGCGCTCCGTGTCGATGGTGGCACCGGGACCGATCAGGTCGTCCCACCAGCCGTCCTCGTCGGAGGTGCCGCGGGCCACGTGCGTGCTGCCGGTCAGGGCGTGCTCGATCAGGACCGCGTTCGACGCATCCGCGTTGAGGGTGCCCCAGGTTTCAAAGCCCAGAACGACCTCGGGCAGGTAGCCGCCGGCTTCCAGTTCCAGCGCACCAACAGGCATCCTGCGCAGGACGCCATCCGTCGCCTGGTCCACGAGTTCCTGCGGTTGCACTATCGTCACGCTGCGTTCTACCTGCTTGCCTAGTCGTCCGCGCCCTTGGCGGCACGGAACCCGGCCTCCAAGTCGGCGATGATGTCGTTGACGTTCTCGATGCCCACCGAGAGCCGGACCAGTCCGTCGGTCACGCCGGCGGACAACCGCTCCTCGGCCGAAAGCTGGGCGTGCGTGGTCGACGCCGGGTGGATCACCAGCGAGCGCACGTCGCCGAGGTTGGCCACATGCGAATGCAGTTCCAGTCCGTCCACAAAGCGCTTGCCGGCCTCCAGTCCACCCTTGATCTCAAACGACACGATGGCGCCGGTGCCCTTCGGACCGTACTTGCGGCCGCGCTCGTACCAGGGGCTCGAGGGCAGGCCGAGGTACGCAACGGAAGCAACGTCGTCGTGCGCTTCGAGGAACTCCGCCACCTTCTGCGCGTTGGCCACGTGCCGCTCGACCCGCAGGCTCAGCGTCTCAAGGCCTTGGGCTATCAGGAAGGCGTTGAACGGGGAAATGGCAGAGCCCAGATCGCGCAGCAGCTGCACGCGGGCCTTGAGGATGTAGGCGAGGTTGGCGCCGAGCGCACTTCCGACACCCAGGTCGCGGGCGAAGACCAGCCCGTTGTAGGTGTCGTCCGGGGTGTTGAAGCCAGGGAACTTCTCCGGATCGGCAGCGAAATCAAAGGTGCCGGCGTCCACGATCACGCCGCCGATGGCGGTCCCGTGACCCCCGAGGTACTTGGTGGCCGAGTGGAGCACAATGTCTGCCCCCCACTCGATCGGGCGGATCAGGTACGGGGTGGCCAGCGTGTTGTCCACGATCAGCGGCACGCCGTTCTCGTGCGCGATGCTGCTGACGGCCTCCAGGTCCAGCACGTCCTGGCGCGGGTTGGAGACCACCTCGCCGAAGAAGGCCTTGGTGTTTGGCTGCACGGCGTCGCGCCACTGCTGCAGGTTGTCCGGATCCTCAACGAAGGTGACTTCGATGCCGAACTTGGGCAGCGTGGTGCGCAGCAGGTTGTACGTACCGCCGTACAGGCTGGGGCTGGCTACGATATGGTCGCCGGCCTCGGCCAGGTTCAGGATGGAGAACGTGGACGCAGCCTGGCCGGAGGCCAGCAGCAGTGCGCCGACGCCGCCTTCCAGGTTGGCGAGCCGGGTTTCCACAGCCTCGCTCGTCGGGTTGCCGATCCGGGTGTAGATGGGTGCCAATTCGGACAGGGCGAAGCGGTCCGCGGCGCTCTGCGCGCTGGGGAACACGAACGACGTGGTCTGGTAGATCGGCAGTGCGCGGGCACCGGTGGCGGCATCCGGCTCTTGGCCGACGTGGATTTGACGAGTTTCAAAAGACCAGTCTGCATTGGACATGGTGCAACTCCTTCAACGGAAGGGGTCATCCGGGATCCGGCCGTGCCGGTATATCCGTCCCGGGTGTGACCCGCGCTTGCGCACCGCCTTGTGGCGGCTGCCTGGTCTTCACCCGGGGCACCCCACCGCGGTTGGAGGGTTGCCGGCCAGCAAACCGGGGTTTCACGCTGGCACTCATGACCTGCGTCCAGTCTCGGCGGAGAGCCCGGCCGGCCGCAACAATATGACATCTTGTGACCGCCCCTCCCCTGCCTTGCCGGGGGCCAGACCTGCCCTTGGCTGTAAAGGGCTAACGTCAAGATTCACCGCGAAAGCACAGTGACTTAGGTCACCCTAAGTCGAGCGCTGGTTCACAAAGTGCCAAGATATGCCTATGCGCTTCGACCACGTTTCTTATGCTGCAGAGCCCGACGGCCTGGCTGCCACCTCAGAGCGGATTTCCAAGGCCTTGGGTATCGACGCGGTCAAGGGCGGGGTACACCCCCGCTTCGGCACCCGCAACATGATCTTCCCGCTGACCGACCACCATTACCTGGAAGTGGTGGAGGTCCTGGACCACCCCGCGTCCGACAAGGCCCCCTTCGGCCAAGCCGTTCGTGCCCGGTCCGAAGCCGGCGGCGGCTGGATGGGCTGGTGTGTGGAAGTGGACGATCTGACCCCGTTCGAAGAGCGGCTGGGCCGTCATGCGGTTCCCGGGAACCGAAAGTTTCCGGACGGGCAGGAATTGAGCTGGCAGCAGATCGGCATCAAGGGCCTGATCGCCGACCCGCAGGTCCCCTACATGCTGCGCTGGGATGACGGCACCGAGGCACTGCACCCGTCCAACGCGCGCCCCGCGACCGTCAAGCTGATCGGCCTGACCATTGCCGGATCCTCGGAACGCGTGGCCGACTGGCTGGGCACCCCGGTAGATGACCTTCTCGACGACGTCAAGGTTGCTTGGACCGCACCCAACGGCACACCCGGCATCATGTCGGTCCGCTTCGAAACCGCGAACGGCATCGTCGAACTCTAAGCTTCCGGTCCCGGCTGGCACGGTACCAAGACTCGCGCTTATCGCAGGGGCTCCCATTCCGCCCTCTTGCTCCCACCCACGGTGGCGCAAGAGGTAGAACGGGAGCCTTTGGCCTGTCCGGGGAGAGAACGCCCGGACTCCCGCGGGGCGTGCAGGCGGGTCAGGTCCCGATGCCGATGGCCGGACCCACCAGCGCATACCCGACAAAGCCGGCAATATCCAGCAGTGCGTGAGCGACGACCAGCGGCATCACCCGCTTTACCTTTGTGTAGACGTACCCGAATACCAGCCCCATCAGGAAGTTGCCGATGCCCGGTCCAATCCCCTGGTACAGATGGTAGGTCCCGCGCAGGGCGGCGCTGACGAAGATCGTGGTCCAGATCCCCCAGCCGAACTTGGCGAACCTGTTGAAGAGGTAGCCAACCATGACCACCTCTTCGAGGATGGCGTGGCGCAGTGCTGACAGCACCAGTACCGGCACGGTCCACCAATATTCGTCCAAGGCCGCGGGGACAATGGCGGTGGTGATCCCAAGCGCCCGGCCGGCGGCATAGACGACCAACGTGCCGGCACCCATCAGCAGCGCCAGCAGGAAGCCTAAACCGAAGTCCACCTTGGGCCGGGAAAAGGTGAACCCGATCGAGCGGAAGGCCGATTGGCCGGGCGAGGTCATGAGGAGCAGCACCAAGGCCACCGGCACCAGCGCAAAGCAGATGCCGAGCATCTGGTAGACGAAATCGAAGATCTCCCGCTTGTTCAGTACCGGGTTCAGCGTGGTGGTTTGCGAGGCCAGCGGCGCGCGGGTCATCTTCTCCAGCAGGTTCACCACGGCGTAGACAGCCGACTGCCCCAGCGAAACCCCGAGCACAATGAGCACTTCCGCCCGGTAGTAGCTCAGCGTGCGCGGTGCACTCGCGGTGACCACCTTCTGCTTGTCCATAGCCTCCATCTTGCCAAGGGAACCCGGGCCGGGGACATCCGGAAGGGATTCGTGTTCCACCCTCCCCCGCCGTTGAATCGGCTTTCGTTGCGGCGCGGGCGCTCCGGGACCAGGCCTCGCTACAAGTCCAGCAGCAAGCGCTTGCCCTTGCACCGGGAGACGCAGATCATCATGGTGTCTCCCGCGTCGCGTTCCGCATCGGACAGCAGCGAATCGCGGTGGTCAATTTCGCCGCCCAACACAGGCGTTTCACAGGTACCGCAGATTCCCTCGCGGCAGGAGTTCAGCGGGCTGAGCCCGGCCGCTTCGAGTGCCTGCAAGATGGACTCGTCCGGTCCCACCGGGACCTCAGTCCCGTCGGTCAGTTCGACCACGAAGGCGGACTCGCCGTCGTTCTCCGGGACTTCGCCGGTTGCGGCGAAGCGCTCGCAGTGGAACCGCCCGGGATCCTCCCAGCCGTCGGCAATCGACTGAATGACATTGAGCAGCGGGCCGGGACCGCAGGCGTAGACGTGAGTTCCGGCGCCCTGCTCCGCCAACAGCTCGGCCAGCGGGTAGAAACCGCTCTCGTCGTCGGCGTGGATGTGGATGTCTCCGCCGAATGCCTGGATCTCTTCGAGGAACGCCATCGAGGAGCGGCTGCGTCCCAGGTAGACCAGGCGCCACGGTACGCCAAGTTCGGCAGCCTCGCGGATCATCGGCAGCACGGGGGTGATGCCGATGCCGCCGGCGATGAAGACATAGCTGTCCGCGGGTGCCAGGACGAAGTTATTGCGCGGGCCCCGTACCTGGATCTTGGTCCCGGGCCTCAACAGGTCGTGCACGTAGGCCGAGCCGCCGCGCCCCTCCGGCTCGCGCAGTATTCCCAACCGCCAGACTGACCGGTCCGTCCGCACGGAGCAGAGCGAATACTGGCGCAGGAGGCCGTTGGGCAGGAGCACGTCGATGTGCGATCCGGCGTCCCACTCGGGCAGCTCGTCGCCCAGCGGATGTTCCAGCTGCAGCGACACCACGCAGTTGGATTCGCGCGTGATCGACCGGACTTCGACGTCGAAAAAGTCTTCGTTCATGATTCCTTCACCTCGGGTGCTCAGGCGGCGGCCGGTTCGGCGAGAACCGAAGCCAGGAATGCCTTGGTGCGTTCGTTTTGAGGGTTGGTGATGACGTCGCGGGCCGGCCCCTCTTCCACCACGTGCCCACCGTCCATGAAGACCACTCGGTCGGCGACGTCGCGGGCGAAGTTCATTTCATGCGTGACCACCACCATCGTCATGCCGGATGTGGCCAGATCCTTCATTACTTTCAAGACCTCGCCTACGAGTTCGGGATCCAGTGCGGAGGTCGGCTCATCGAACAACATGAGTTTCGGTTCCATGCACAGGGCACGGGCAATCGCCACCCGTTGTTGCTGGCCGCCGGAGAGCTGGCGGGGATATGCGTCCGCCTTCTCGCTCAGGCCGACCTTTTCGAGCAGCGACTTGGCCCGCGCCACAGCTGTTGCTTTCCGCTCCTTCCGGACCAGGCGCGGCGCCTCGATGAGGTTTTGCAGAACGGTCATGTGCGGGAAGAGGTTGAACTGTTGGAAAACCATGCCCACATCCGAACGGCTGTGGCAGATCTCGTTGTGGCTCTGCTCGTAGAGCCTGTTGCCCTTGAGTTCGTAGCCGACGATCTTCCCGTTGACCCACATCCTTCCGCCGTCGATGGCTTCCAGGTGGTTGATGCAGCGCAAGAACGTGCTCTTTCCCGATCCGGACGGGCCGATCAGGCAGACCACCTCGCCCTGTCGGACGTGCAGGTCGATGCCCTTCAAAACCTGGTTGGAGCCGAAGTTCTTGCACACCGCGTTAGCTTTGACCATCGGTTCGGCGTTGTTCATGGCCGTCATTTCTTGCCGCCTTTCAGGGAGAGAGCGTCGTGCGTCGCGAAGAACCGCTTCAGCTGCTGCAGAGGCGTCGGCGGCAAGTTCCGCTGGTTGCCACGGGCAAATCGCCGCTCCAGGTAGTACTGGCCGATGGTGAGGACGGACGTGATCAGCAGGTACCAGAGGCTGGCGACCATGAGCAGCGGGATCGTCTCGAACGTGCGTGCGTAAATGATCTGCGCCGAGTACAGCAATTCCGGCACGGAGATCACGCTGACCAAGGCGGTGGTCTTGAGCATGCCGATGGTTTCGTTGCCGGTGGGCGGGATGATCACGCGCATCGCCTGCGGCAGCACGATGCGTCGCATGGTCTGCAGCTTGGTGATGCCAAGCGCCCCGGCGGCCTCGGTCTGGCCGTGGTCAACGGAGAGGATGCCGGCCCTGACAATCTCGGACATGTAGGCACCTTGGTTCAGGCCGAGGCCCAAGATCGCCGCTGTCATCGGAGTGATGAACTGGTTCGCGTCCAAGTGGACCCCCGGGATGCCCAGCGTGATGACCGGGTACAGCGCCGCCAGATTGAACCAGAACAACAACTGGACCAGCACCGGCGTTCCCCGGAAGAAGTGCACATAGGCGAAGGCCGCGCCCCGCACCACCGGATTGACCGAAAGCCGCATGACGGCCAAGACCACGCCCAGCACGATCCCAATGGCCATGCTGATGACCGTGAGCCCCAGCGTCACGAGGATGCCGTTGCCGATGGAGATGTCGCGCAGGTACATGGCCACGACGTCCCAGCCAAAGTTGGGATTGGTGAAGATGGAGTTCAGCAGCAATCCGCCCACCAGGAAGATCACCGCTGCGGCCAACCAGCGGCCTGGGTGCTTCGCCTTGACGATGGTGTAGCCATCAACCGGTGGGGCCACCGGCTGGGTTTGCGTAGTCACGGCAGTCATGGGGTTGATCCCTCTTTCGCTACTTGGCCTCGAGCGTGTCGGCCGTGATCAGCACCGACTCCGGGAAGTCCCACTTGTCGCCGATTTCCTGGTAATGGCCCCCGGCGATAACGCCCTTCACCGCTTCGGCTACGGCTTCGGTCATCCCGGCGTCCTTGGCCAGGGCAATCCCGAACGGTACGGCATCGTAGTCCTCGCCCTCGGCCAGTTCGAACTGTCCCTTGGCTTCCTTGCCCTGGTAGGCCAGCGGCACGCTGTCGGCGATCACCCCGTCTACCCGGCCGGAAGCCAGCGCCAGGTTGGCGTCGGTCTGTCCGGGGAAGTTCTGGATCTTGATCGCTTCCTTTCCGTTGGCCGTGCATTCCTTGGAGAACTCAGGAAGGTGTTCCATCGACTGAATCGACCCCTTTTGGCCGGCGATCTTCTTCCCGCACATGCTCAAGGGGTCCATGGAAATCCCCAGCGGATTTCCCGGAGCGACGGCGATCCCTGTGCCGGTGTGCAGGTACTCGACGAAGTCGACGATCTTCTCGCGTTCCGGCGTCACGGAGAAGGCCGACAACGCCATGTCGTACTTACCGGAGGCCAGCCCGGCCAGGATCGTGTCGAACGTTGCCGGAACGTGCTCCACTTTCAGCCCCAAGGCCGCTCCGACGGCATCGGAGAAGTCCACGTCGAAACCGATCATGGTCTTGTTGTCGGTGTCGTAGAACTCGAACGGAGCGTAGGTCGGGTCAGAAGCGACTTTCAGCGTCCCGGCAGCCAGGACCTCCTCCGGCAGCAAGTTCCGGGCTGCTTCGTTGACCTGCACGGCTTCCACCCCGGCGCCCGACGCAACCGGAGCAGCAGTGTCCGCAGCGCCCGTGGCAGCACCGGAGGCGTTGGTGCAGGCGGTCAGAGAAACGGCCAGCAGGACGGATCCGGCCAGGAGAGAGGAACGGGTGGCACGGTGACGGGAATGACGCATGGACTTTCCTTTCATGGTCCGGACGGCGTTGTCCGGTGGTGGATATCCGCACTGATCAGGAGACGACCAGTACCTCGGTGCAAGAAAATTTCGGATTCGACGTGCAGCAGGGTGCGTCCGGCGACTAGTGACGAAGGCGGCGGGCCTCTGTCAAGGGACCCACCTCAGGACCTTGGCCTTCCGCGGGGCCAAGGTAATGACCTGGACAGCGGATTCTCCGGCGGCGAGCGAGAGCCGGATGGCCTCGGCTTCCTCGCCCTCCACGATGAAGACGTCGCCGGGCCGCAACCAGCGTTCCCACGGTCCGTCCACCGCCGCGACCAGCGCTTCGCCGCCGAGTCCGGTCACAATCAGCTGCTCGCCGGGCCCGCGCTGCAGTGTGCCCGTATAGCTGCCGGTGTAGCGGTGGCTTTCGGAGGCGATGTAGCTGGCATCGGCTTCCAGTTCCACCGTGGGCTCGGGGCCGGTTTCATTCAACTGCACCGTCCAGCGCCACGGGTCGCCGCGCTCGGCTGAGTCCGGACACGCGGCCAGGATCTTGGCGCCCGTTGCGGAGGCAGTTTCGCCGCCGAGCGGGTTGGCTCTGATCAGCATCCACATGGCGGGACCTAGGCCGTCCTGGGAGCAACCGGCTCCCGGCGGGCGGCCGGCTGCGCCGCAGCCTTCGCCTGCTGTTCCTGCTTCAGCAGCGCACCCAGGATGCGCCGGGCCCGGGCCACGCCGCCGTCCTGGGCGATCAGCACGTCGAACTCGCCCTCGGGGCGGGTCTGCATGCCAATCTCCTGTGCCTCCAGTGCGGAGGCGTCCTCGTCCAGCACGGTGGCCAGGCCGACGCGCAGGTCTTCGGTCGCCTGCTCATTGTCGACGGCGAAGTTGCGGCTGAAGGCGTAGTAGTACCAGGAGTTGTGCGCGTCGATCGGCGTGATGCCGTTCAGCACCTTGATCAGGAAGCCCTCTTCACGCGGTTTGCCCTCGCCGGTGATGCCCGAGTGGAGCACATGCAGGTTCGGGACGAAGAACTCGGTGCAGTGGAAGCGGTCGAACAGTCCGCGGGCGTCCATGGTTTCGGCGTACAGCGGCGGCGCCTCGACCGAGGGCATGAGGCGGTCCACGCTGACCACGTTGCCGTCGACCTCAACGGTGATTCCGTGTTCGTAGATGTAGTCATCGCCCACGGTGGTCTTGTGCAGGAAGGACTCGTGGGTCAGGTCCAGGAGGTTGTCGTGGATCAGGTCTGCCCGGCACTTGAAGTGGTACGAGTGGGTCACGGTTGCCCACTCCGGGTCCACCATCCAGTGGGTGTCCGGGACGTCGGCCGGATTGGCCAGCTCCGGATCGCCGGTCCAGACCCAGATCCAGCCGTCCTGCTCCACCACCGGGTACTTGCGCACCTTTGCGCGTTCCGGGATCGAGGTCTGGGCCGGCACCTTGGTGCACATGCCGTCCGGGCCGTAAGTGAAACCGTGGTAGCCGCACTCCACCGAATCACCGATGGTCCGGCCCTCGGAGAGCGGGAAGGCGCGGTGCGCACAGCGGTCCGCCAAGGCAATGGCTTCGTTGTCCTGTGTTCGGAACAGGACGATCGGCTGCTCGCAGATGACCCGGCGCACCGGCTTGCGGGTGACCTCCGTCGACCACGCCGCCACATACCAAGTGTTCAGCACATACATGTTCAGTTCTCCTCCATCACGTGTGTATACACTGTATTCAGAGCGCAGATGTGACGTCAAGCACTTTCACGTAACGTTCTGCTTCATCCGTTTCACCCAAATTCGCACCGCACCGCCTGGGCTGCTGACCCGGACGGTAAAGTGCACAATGGACAACAGAAGGGGGCCGCTATGGCTGCGATACCGAACGACGTGAGACCGCTGTCAGTCCGCGTCCATGAGCAGCTGAGCGCCGACATCATCAGCGGGTCCATCAAGCCGGGTTCGGCTTTGGCCCAAGAGGTGGTCGCCGCCCAGTACGGCGTGTCCCGCACCCCTGTCCGCGATGCGCTCACCCAGCTGACGATGGAGGGACTGACCACCCTCGTCCCGGGCAAGGGTTATATAGTCAACCAGCTCGACGAGCGTGAGATCGAGAACGTCTTTGAGGTCCGCTACGCCCTGGAATCCCTCGCGGTGCAGAACGCCATCGGCTCCTACACCCCCCAGCAGTTGGTGCGGCTAAGCGGTCTCATCGACGAGACGGAAATCGTCAATCCGCAGGACAGCGACGAACTCTTCCGGCTGGGCCGTGCGTTCCATCTGGCCCTGATCGAGCCCGCTGCCAACGACTACCTGCGCGGCGTCATAACCTCCATCTGGAACCACCCCATCCAGCACCGGATTACCTTGACCTACCGGCAGGGACCGGAACACCAGGCCAAGGTCATCCACGACCACCGCAGCATCCTCCAAGCGCTCAAAGACCAGGATGCCGCCCGCGCCGTCGAGGTCCTGGCACATTGCCACGACGTCAAGGACCCCAACCGCTACGAGCCCATCGGCTGAAAAACCGCTGCGCTCGACACAGCGCGGTGCAGCCGTCAGCCCCTCCCGGCCGATTTCACGCCGGCCCGCCACACGGCCGCCGTCAGCGGCATGCCGGGGCGGTAGGCCAGATGGGTGGCCGAGGGCGCGTTGAGCAGGTGCAGGTCGGCCCGGTGACCGACGGCGATGGAGCCCACCGCCCGCTGTCCATCCTCGTCCCGGCCCACGTGGCGGCCCAATGCCAAGGCACCTCCGTAGGTCCCCGCGCGGACCGCTTCGTGGACGCTCAATCCCATCTGCAGCACCGCCGTCGTCACGCAAAAGTTCATGGAACTGGTGAAGGAGGTGCCGGGGTTGCAGTTGGATGCCAGCGCAATTTCCGCACCGGCATCCAGCAGCTGCCGTCCCGGTGCCAGGGGCTGGCGCGTGGACAGATCGCAGGCCGGCAGGCAGGTGGCCACCGTGCCGCGCTCCCCCGTGCCACTGGCCCGGTCCCAGCCTGCCCAGCTTCCGGCGAGCGCTGCGACGTCGTCGTCGGACAGGTAGTTCACGTGGTCCACGCTGGCCGCGCCGAATTCCACCGCCAGCCGCACGCCGGGGCCCTCACCCAGCTGGTTGCCGTGCACGCGCAGTCCCAGGCCGGCGTCGCGGCAGGCAGCGAGGACGCGGCGCGACTGCTCCTCGTTGAAGGCACCCCGTTCGCAAAACACGTCCGCCCACTGCACGTACGGCCTGACCGCAGCCAGCATCTCCCCGCAGACCAGGTCGGTGTACTCGTCGGGGTCGATGCCGGCCGGGACCAGATGCGCGCCGAGGTACGTCACCTCGTCGGCCACGGTGGAGGCGATCCGGGCGCTGCGTGCCTCCTGCTCTACATCCAGTCCGTAACCGGTCTTGGTCTCCAGGTAGGTGGTGCCGCCGGCCGCTGCCTCCGCGACCCGGGCCAGCAGCAGCCGGGTCAACTCATAATCGCTGGCTTCGCGGGTGGCGCCGGTGGTGACCGCAATCCCGCCGGCCTGATAGGACTGGCCGGCCATCCGGGCTTCAAACTCGGCGGTACGGTCGCCGGCGAAGACCAGGTGCGTGTGCGAGTCCACCCAGCCGGGCAACAGGGCCCGCCCGCCGGCATCGACCTGTTCGTCGGCGTCGGGTGCCTGCGCCGAGGAGCCGAGCCAGGCAATGCGCTCCCCCTCGATGATCACTGCGGCATCGCGGAGCACTGAATCAGCGCCACGGGCCGGGTCCTGCGTGTGCAGTTCGCCGATATTGGTGATGATGGTGCTCACGCAATCTCCTTCAGTGCAGCGGCCAGCAGATCGGCCGGTTGGCCCAGCCGCGAGTGGATGCCGTTAACCGCCAGCAGTTCCCCGGCGACGACGACGGCGGTGACATCGGCTGACGTTGCCGTCAACGGCAGTTGGCCGGGGTCCGAGCCCACCGTGCGCATCGAGTTCGGATTGACCGCAACCAGATCGCAAGCCATTCCGACGGCGATGCCTGCAGTCGGGGTGGCCATGGCAGCTCTGGCGCCGGACGACGCTGCGTGCAGGAGGTCGTCCGGTGTGAACCGGCCGCGCTGCCCGCTGGCTAGGCGTTCGCCGTGCTCCAGCGCACGCATTTCCAGCCACGGGTCGACGACGGCGTGCTGGTCGGTGCCGAGGGCGATCGGTGCGCCGGCGTCCGCCAAAGCGCGGGCCGGGCCGATGCCGTCGGCCAGGTCGGCTTCGGTGGTCGGGCACATCACCACCGTGGCGCCCGCGCCGCCCAGCAGCGCGATGTCCTCTGCGGTCAGGTGGGTGGCATGGACCGCGCTTAGCCGGGGCGATAGCAAACCGTGCCGAGCCAGCAGGCCGGCGGGCGTGACGCCGTACTCGGCCAGGCAGGCTTCATTCTCAGCCGGCTGCTCGGACAAGTGGATGTGCAGCGGCAGCTCCGGTGGCAACCGGTCGGCAATGACCGGCAGCGCGGATTCGGGCACGCCGCGCACCGAGTGCAGCGCCGCCCCGACAGTAATCTGGGTGGGGTCGAACCTGGCTGCGACGGCCTTCCGGAGGGAGTCCAGCCTGTCCAGCCAGGTATGTACGTCGCCGTCTCCGAACCGCTGTTGTTCAGGGGCCAGCGGCTGGCCGATGCCGCCGGCCAGGTAGCAGGTGTCCAGCAGGGTCAAGCGGATTCCGGCGGCGGCAGCAGCCCGGCAGAGCGCCAGTTCCATCGCATGCTCGTCGGCGTGGACATCGCCGTCAGGACCAGGTCCGTCGGCGCCGCCGCCGTACGCGCTGCCGTCCGGGCGGTGGTGGACGTAGTGGAATTCGGCCACGCTGCTGAAACCGGCCGCCACCATTTCGGCGAACACGGCCGTGGCCAGCCGCTCGTACTTCGCGGGGGTCAGCGCGCCGGCCGCTTGGTACATCTGCTTGCGCCAGGTCCAGAAGTCGCCGCGGCCGGCGTGCGTTCGGCCGCGCAGGGCACGGTGGAAGGCGTGCGAATGCGCGTTGGCGGCGGCCGGGAAGACCACGCCGTCCAGCACCAGAACACCGGGGGCGGGGTCCGGCCGCGGTGCCGTGCGCACGTGGGTGATGGCACCGCCGTCGTCGGTTTCCAGCAGGAGGCCATCCGTTACGCCCTCCGGCCCCAGCCAGGCGCGTTCGCACCAGATGCTGCTCACAGCAGTGCCTCCAGTACATCGGCGAGGGCGGCGGCGCCGGCGTCGGCGTCCCAGGGTTCCACGTATTCCTCCGGCGAGTGTGAAATACCGGAGGGGTTCTTCACGAACAGCATGCCCGAGGGCACCCGCGCGGCCAGCACGCCGGCGTCGTGCCCGGCGCCGGTGGCCAGTACCGGGGCACCGGGCAGCGCATTCTCCAGCTGGCGCTGCAGGGCCGAGTCGAAGTGCACCGTGCCGCTGTAGGACTCCTCCGTGAGCGACACCGAGCAGCCTTCGAAGGCGGCGATCTTCTGGGCCTTGCCGTGAATGGTTTCGACCAGCTGCGCGGTGACCGCGTCGTCCGGGTGCCGGGCGTCCAGCCACAAATCCACCCGCGAGGCGATCACGTTCGTGCCGCCGGGAACCGGCTGGATCCGTCCCACCGTGGCCCGGGCGTCGGACTGTTTGGCGGCAATCTGCTGCACGGCCAGGATGATTTGCGCGGCGGCGACCATCGGGTCCGCACGGTCCGCCATCAGCGTGGTGCCGGCGTGGTTGCCCTGGCCCGCGACGCTGATCCGCCACCTACCGTGGCCCAGGATGGAACTGCCGACGGCGATCGCCGGGCCGTCCTCGCCCAGACCGCGGCCCTGCTCCACATGCAGCTCGATGAAGTCGCCGATGCGCGCCAGCGCCTCGTCGTCGCGGCCGAGGTGCGCCGGGTCCAGCCCGTTGGCGCGGGCGGCATCGGCGAAGCTGGTGCCGTGCTCATCGCGCAGGTTCCGGGCCTTGTCCGGGTCGATGGCCCCGGCCAGCAGCCGCGAGCCGAGGCACGCCACGCCGAACCGCGAACCTTCCTCTTCCGGAAAGACCGTGACGGCCAGCGACCGGTTTGGCTGCACCCCGCGCTCCTTGAGCACGTCGACGGCGGCGAGCGCGGAAGCGACGCCCAGCGGGCCGTCAAAGGCGCCGCCGCCCGGTACCGAATCCAGATGGCTTCCGGTGACCAGCGCGCCACGCTGCGGCTCGCCCCACCATGCCCAGATGATCCCGTTGCGGTCCGTCTCCACGTCCAGACCGCGCCGCCCGGCCTGCTCGATGAACCAGCCGCGCAAGTCCAGCTCGGCACTGGAGAACACCGGGCGCGAATACCCCCCGCGCTGCCTGTCCCGCCCAACATCGGCAATGGACTCAAGGAGTGACGTGACCGTTTCCATGAACAAACTTTCCTTCGTTAGCTGTAGTCGCCGGAGGCCGGCTTTCTGGAGGCGCGCATGCCGGCACGCCAGAGCAGTTGTGGAGACGGCCGGAGGCCGGAACCGCTAAGCCGCGCATCGCCGCAGCGAGGAACGAGCGGAGGTGTCTAAGCGGCGTGCGGTTCCGGCTCCGGCGAAAGCCGGCGCAGGCCATCCGCTAGTCCGCCATAGGGATTCGGACACCACGTTCCGCCGCCACTTCGACCGCCCGATCGTAACCCGCATCCACATGCCGGATCACACCCATGCCCGGGTCGTTGGTCAGCAACCGCTCCAGCTTCTGCGCCGCCAGTTCCGTGCCGTCGGCGACGGAGACCTGGCCGGCGTGGATCGAACGTCCGATGCCGACGCCGCCGCCGTGGTGGATGGAGACCCAGGTGGCCCCGGAGCTCGCCGCGGTCAGCGCGTTCAGCAGCGGCCAGTCGGCGATGGCGTCGGACCCGTCGGCCATGGCCTCGGTCTCGCGGTAGGGCGAAGCGACAGACCCGGAGTCAAGATGGTCGCGGCCGATCACGATCGGCGCCGAGACCTTGCCTTCTGCCACCAGCCGGTTGAACAGCAGGCCGGCCTGGTGGCGCTCGCCGTAGCCCAGCCAGCAGATGCGCGCCGGCAGTCCTTCGAATTCCACCCGTTCGGCGGCGGCGTCCAGCCAGCGGTGCAGGTGTTCGTTCTCCGGGAAGAGTTCCTTCAGCGCGGCATCGGTGACCTCGATGTCCTTCGGATCGCCGGACAGGGCCACCCAGCGGAACGGGCCGAGCCCCTCGCAGAAGAGCGGGCGGATGTAGGCCGGAACGAATCCCGGGAACTCGAAGGCCCGCTCATAGCCGCCCTTGCGCGCCTCGTCGCGGATGGAGTTGCCGTAGTCGAAGACCTCGGCGCCGGCGTCTTGGAACTCCACCATCGCCTGCACGTGCCGGGCCATCGAAGCCTGCGCCTTCTTGGTGAACCCCTCGGGATCTGCCTGCGCCTCGCGCTGCCAGTCGGCCACCGAGATTCCCTCGGGCAGGTAGGACAGCGGATCGTGGGCGGAGGTCTGGTCGGTGACCACGTCCACGGTGAGCTCGCCGGCCCGGTGCCTGCGCAGGATCTCCGGGAACACTTCGGCGGCATTGCCCACGTAGCCCACGGACCAGCCGCGGCCTTCTTCCTTGGCCTTCATGACCTTGGCGATGGCGGTGTCCAGGTCCGTCTCGACCTCGTCCAGGTAGCGCTTGCCCACCCGGCGTCGCAGCCTCGCTTCATCCACGTCGACGATCAGGCAGGCACCGTCGTTGAGGGTGACCGCCAGCGGCTGGGCCCCGCCCATGCCGCCGCAGCCGCCGGTCAGTGTCAGCGTTCCGGCCAGCGTGGAGGAACCGGTCTTGCCGGCCTCGTGCAGCTTGGACCCGACGGCCGCGAAAGTCTCGAAGGTGCCCTGCAGGATGCCCTGGGTTCCGATGTAGATCCAGGAACCGGCGGTCATCTGGCCGTACATCATCAGGCCCTCGGCTTCCAGGCGGCGGAACTCCGGCCAGTTTGCCCAGTCCCCCACCAGGTTGGAGTTGGCCAGCAGCACCCGCGGCGCCCAGGGGTTGGTCCGGAGCACGCCGACCGGTTTGCCCGACTGCACCAGCAGCGTCTCATCCTCTTCCAGGTCCGCCAGCGTCTTGACGATCGCGTCATAGGCTTCCCAGGACCGCGCGGCGCGGCCGGTTCCGCCGTAGACCACGAGGTCCTCGGGGCGCTCGGCCACTTCGGGATCCAGGTTGTTCATGAGCATCCGTAGCGGCGCCTCGGTCTGCCAGCTCTTAGCAGTCAGCGTGGTGCCGCGGGAGGCCCGGATCGTCCGGGAGGGATCGTGCTGGGTGAACGTCATTGTTGTGCCCTTTCTGGATGGGACGAAGGTGGCTGGGACGTATCTAGCTAGGACGTAGGTTCCGGCTCGGTGAAGAGTGCGCCGGCTTGTTCGGCCAATAGCAGTCCGAATTTTTCGGCTGCCTCGGTTGTGGTGCGGTAACTCGGCGCGACGATGCTCAGCGCCGCGACGACTTTGTCTCCGGCAAAGACGGGAGCCGCGACGGCAGTCACGTCGGCCTCCACACTGTCCGCCATGACGGTGAACGTGCCGCGGCCGACCTGCCCGCTGAGTGCCGCTCCCGCAGCGCTGCCCGCGATCGGGAAGGTCCGGCCCACCCAGTTCACGTGCCGCACGGTGTGGGTGCCTTCTTCAATGGCCACGTACAGCCCGTGCTCGTTGCCGGCAGTCACGCTCAGGTACGCGGATTCGCCGGTCCGGTCCACCAACGTGCGCAGGACATCCCGACCGGCGTCGACCAGCGACTCATGGCTCAGCGCCTGCACGCCGAGCTGCACCATCCGAAAGCCCGGACGATACAAGGCGTTACCGCGTTTGGCCGCGAATCCGTTGGCTTCCAGTGTGCGCAGCAGGCGCAGCGCCGTTGAGGCGGACAAGCCGACGGCCTTGGCCGCATCGGCAAGCTTGACGCCGTCGTTCTCGCAGACGATGCGCAGCAGGGCCAGCGCGCGGTCGGCCGCCCTGGTGGTGGGATCCGCGCCCGATTTCGGCACCATGCTGCTCCTCCGCTGGGATCGACTTTGTTGCAGCCAGTAAAACATCGATTTCATCCAGCGGCAAGAAGTTCAGAAAAAGTATTGACCCCGGCACGTTGGCTGGGTAGTTTCGGGTATCAGTCGATTCGTTTCACTCTGAGAAACGGTCATGCCATGCATCGGCAGACAAAGGAGACCTTGATGCGCCCACTCTTGTCCGCGGCCCCCACCGTCCGCCGCCCCCTTCTGGCTACCGCTTCGGCAGCGGTGCTGGCCGGTGCCCTGCTGCTGACCGGCTGCGGCTCCGGCAGCCCCTCGTCGACCGGTGGCGGGACGCAACCTGCGGCCCCGTCCGCTGACGCTCAGCTGGACCAGGTGAATCTGGGGCTGATCCCGATCACGGACGTGGCCCCGGTGTATCTGGGCATTCAGGAGGGCTACTTCGAGGACGAAGGCATCCAGCTCTCTGTCCAGTTGGCCCAGGGCGGTGCCGCGATCGTCCCGGCGGTGATGACCGGCGAATACCAGTTCGGCTACTCCAACGTCGTCTCGCTGCTGATCGCACGAGACAAGGGGCTGCCGATCACGGTGGTCTCCAATGGATCCAGCTCCACCAACGTCCCCGGCAAAGACGTGACCGAGGTCGCCGCCATGCCGGAAGCCGGAATCGAGGACGCGGCCGATTTGGTGGGCAAAACGGTTGCCGTCAACGCACTGAACAACTTTGCCGATGTCACCATCCGGAATGCCGTTGAGCAAGCCGGCGGCGACCCGGACGGCGTCGACTTCGTGGAGATGCCCTACCCCAACATGCCGGCGGCCCTGGAGCGCGGCGACGTCGATGCAGCGTGGACCACAGAGCCCTTCCGCACCCAGATCCTTGAGGCCGGCGGCGAGATCGTGGCCAGCCCGATGACGGACCTCGCCGAGGACTTCGATTCGGCCTTTTACTTCACGTCGGAGAAGACCATGCAGGAGAATCCCGAACTCGTGGAGCGCTTCCGCCGGGCACTGGAGAAGTCTTTCCAGTTCGCTGCGGAGAACGACGACGAGGTGCGCTCCGTCATCCAGGACTACGCCAAGATCACGCCCGAGCTCGCAGAGACCGTCGTGATGTCCCGCTGGTATCCGGAGATCAACAAGGAAGGCCTGCAGAAACTGGGGTCGGCCGCGGTTAAATACGGGGTCCTGAAGAACGACCCCGACTATGAAGCGCTGATCGCCGACTAGTCCCCGCGCCCGCACCCGTCCCGCCCGTCACAGCTTGAAAGGCACCATGTCCCAGTCCCAGCTCCAGACCGTTTCCGTCTCCGTTTCCGTCGGACCGCTCTCCCCCGCCGACGTCGTCGCCGTCGCCCGTCACGGTGCCGCCGTGGAACTCAGCGAGGAGTCGCTCGCCGCGATGGCCACATCGCGCAAGGTGATCGAGGCGTTGGTGGACGACGACGTGCCGCACTACGGAGTCAGCACCGGCTTCGGCGCCCTGGCCACCAAACAGATCCCGGTTCAGCTGCGCACGCAACTGCAGCGCAGCCTGATCCGCAGCCACGCCGCGTCCTCCGGCGCCGAAGTGGACCGGGAGGTCATCCGCGGGCTGATGCTCAACCGGCTGTCCACCATGGCCACCGGCCGCACCGGCGTCCGCCCCCTGGTGGCCCAGGCCTATGCCGGGATCCTCAACGCCGGCATCACCCCCGTTGTCGGCGAATACGGTTCGCTGGGCTGCTCCGGCGACCTGGCCCCGCTGGCCCACTGTGCGCTCGCGCTGATGGGCGAAGGGCAGGTCCGCAACAACCAGGGTGAACTGGTGCCTGCCGCCGAGGCGCTGGCAGCCGCCGGGCTGGAACCGGTGGAACTCCGCGAGAAGGAAGGCCTGGCGCTGATCAACGGCACCGACGGGATGCTGGGCATGCTGATCATGGCCTCGGCGGACCTGCACCGGCTGCTGAAGACGGCCGACCTCGCCGCCGCCATGAGCATTGAAGGCCTGCTGGGTACCGACGCGGTGCTGGCCGAAGACCTGCACGCGCTCCGGCCGCACCCCGGCCAGATTGCCGCCGCCGCCAACATGCGGACCGTCTTGGCGGGCTCCGCGCTGATCGAGGAGCAGAAGCACGGCCAGCACCGGTTCACCCGGGTCCAGGACGCGTATTCGCTGCGCTGCGCCCCGCAGGTGCACGGCGCAGCACGCGCCACCCTGGCCCACGTGGAATCGGTGGCCGGGTACGAGCTGTCCTCCGCCGTCGATAATCCCGTGGTCACCGTGGACGGCCGGGTGGAGTCCAACGGCAACTTCCATGGTGCTCCGGTTGGCTACGCGCTGGATTTCCTGGCCATCGCCGTAGCGGACCTTGCCTCGATGAGCGAACGGCGCACGGACCGGTTCCTGGACAGTGCGCGCAGCCACGGACTAAATGCCTTTTTGGCCGACGACCCGGGCGTGGATTCCGGGCACATGATCGCCCAGTACACCCAGGCCGGGATTGTCAGCGAGCTCAAGCGGCTGGCCAATCCGGCATCGGTGGACTCGATCCCGTCCTCGGCCATGCAGGAAGACCACGTCTCGATGGGCTGGTCCGCCGGTTTGAAGCTGCGCCGCGCCCTGGACGGCCTGACCCGGGTGCTGGCCATCGAACTGCTCACCAGCGCCCGTGCCCTGGACATGCGCGACGGCGGCGTGGATTCGTCCAAGTCCGCGCCGGCGGTCACCGCCGTGCGCCGTGAAATCCGCACCGTGGTGGCGGGGCCGGGCACCGACAGGTATCTCTCCCCGGAGATCGAGGCCGTCCGCCTGCTGGTGGACAGCGGCGTGCTGCTGGACGCCGTCGAGCAGGCCGCGGGCAGCGCACTGAACTGACCCGAACGGCACTACACTGGTGCCGGAAATACGTTGGTTCCGGATCGCCGGGCCGGAACCAACGTCGGGATCATTGGGGGCCGGCGCCGGAGAAGGACCTGCAGCATGGGCGCCGAGATACCCGAGGCCCGGCCAAGCCGCCGCAAGCTGCTGCAGAGAACCGTCCCTGTCCTCGCCGCCGGAATCGGCGCCGGGGTCCTCGGCACGGCTGGCGCGGCAGCGGCGGGCCGGCCGGATGCCGTGTCCGGCGACGAGCAGCTCGCCCGGCTGGTCCTCGATCCGACGTCGGCCACCCACCGAGCGCTGGTCCAGCTCCTGGCCCCGACGGCCACTCCGGCGGCGAAAACCAGCCCGAACGGGCGGATCGACCCCCGGCAGGCAGGTTACGACGTGGTCCTGCTGCTGGGCCAGTCCAACATGCAGGGCTGCGGCCTGCCTTTTGACCCTGCGATTGATGTGGAGTTGGACGGCATCGACCAGCTGGCCGCTTCCGGTCCACACGCAGGCCAGGTCATCATCGCCAGCGAACCGCTCTGCCACGTCGCCAGCGTGCGGGTGGATGGCCGGCCCGCCGTCGGCCCCGGGCTCGAATTCGCCCGCCAGCTGTGGCTGGCCCAGCCGGCCGGCCGCAAGGTGCTGCTGGTGCCCGCGGCCCTGGGCGGCACGTCGATCACCGGCAACCCGGACTACTCCTGGGACCCGGACGACACCAGTGCGCGGACCAATCTGTTCCATCGCGCGCTGGAGGCCGGCCGCCGCGCGCTGGCCCTGAATCCGCACAATCGGCTGGCCGCGGTCCTTTGGCACCAAGGCGAGGCTGACGCCGTGTTGGGTTCCTCCCAGGCGTGGTACCAGGCCAAGCTGCTGCAGATCATCGACCTGGTCCGCGAGGGCTTGGGGCCAGCACCGTTCCTGATCGGCGGCATGGTGCCGGAGTGGCTCCCCAGCGATCCGAGGCGCCGCGGCATCGATGCGGCCCACCGTGCCATCCCCTCGCTCCGGCCGCGGACGGCGTTCGTCGAGGGTCCCTCCGGCGCCGGCCAGGACGAAGGGCAGATCCACTACAACGCTGCCGGTGCCCGGGAACTGGGGCTGCGCTTCTACGGCGCCTTCGAGGCCGAGGCCGCCGGACAGCCCGTATAGCAGCGCCGGGCAGCGTCCTTCTACAGCGGCAAAGTACGACGGCGGGGGCTGAGCGCAGCGGGAACGTCACCGGCGCCGTCGTGCTCTCCCAGAATCAGTCCCGCCGCGAGCTCGGCGATTCCGGCCGAGGTCTGGAAGCCGTAACCGCCCTGCCCTGCCAGCCAGAAGAAGCCTTCGGCCTCGGCGTCAAAGCCCACCACCGGATGCCCGTCGGCAGGTTCTGTCCGTAGCCCGGTCCAGGCTCTGGCCACGCCGGTGATGGCCAGCGTGGTGCACCGGCCGATGTGGGCTATGGCCCGCTGCACGTCGGCCTCCCGCGGGCGGGCGTCCTCGGGTTCGCTCGGCTCGGTTTCGGACGGAGAAATCAACACTTGTCCGTTCTCCGGCCGGTAGTAAAAGCTGTTATCCGCCGCAGCCACCATGGGCTGTCCGGGTGAGAGCGGCCACGCCACGTCCACCACCGCTGCGGTCCGCCGGTACGGCACCAACCCCATCGGCTTCGCCCCGAACAGCGCCGCCACCTGGTCCGCCCAGGCACCGGCAGCGTCCACCACAATTCCGGCCTCGATCATCTCTTGACCCGCGGCCACCTCCCAGCCGCTGCCGCGCCGGCGGGCGCTGTCGACGCGCGCCCCGGTCAGGAACCGTGCCCCTGCGGCGCGCGCCGTGCTGTGGTGGTGCTCGAGCAGAACGTCGGTGCGGCAGCCGAACGAGGTCCGGTCCAGCCCGGCGGCTTCGAACGAATCGGGCCGCAGTTCCGGGCTTAGCTCCCGTGCACCGGCCGGGTCGATGAACTCCATCTGGCCGCTGGCATGCTCCTTTACTGCCGCCTGCGATCCGATCAGCAGGAACGACCGGTGGCTGAGGATCTGCAGCCCGGCCTCCCTGTCCCGGCGGTGCAGCAGGTCCAGGGTCCGCACAGTCAACTGCTGGATGGCGGGCGGGCCGTAGCTGGGGACCAACTGCCCTGCCGACCGGCTTGATGTGTGGAAGCCCAGCGTCGGTTCAGCCTCCGCCAGCACCACGCGGACCCGGCCGGCGAGTTCGGCGGCCAGTGACAGCCCGGCGATGCCGCCGCCGATGACCAGGACGTCGCAGCTGATCGCGCTCACGCCGGCTGTACCGCCTGCCGGGAGGCGACGAAGGCCGCGACGCACGCTTCGATGTCCCCCGCCGTGTGGGCCGCCGACAGTTGCACACGGATCCGCGCCGCGCCCTGGGGTACCACCGGGTAGCTGAAGGCGGTGACGTACACGCCGTGGTCCAGCATGGCCTCGGCCGTCCGGCCGGCGAGGACGGCGTCGTGGAACATTACCGGGACAATCGGGTGCACGCCTTCCAGCAGGTCGAAGCCTTCCTCCGCCATCCGGCGCCGGAACAGCGCGGTGTTGTCCTGCAGCCGGGACCGCAGCTCGGCCGAACCGCCCACCAGCTCCAGCGCCTTCAGCGTGGCCGCGACGATGGCCGGGGCCACCGAGTTGGAGAACAGGTAGGGGCGGGCCTTCTGCCGGAGCATGGCGACGATTTCGCGGCGTCCGGACACGTAGCCGCCGGAGGCGCCGCCCAGGGCTTTGCCGAAGGTTCCGGTGTAGATGTCCACCTTGTCCGAGACCCCTGCATGTTCCGGCGTTCCCGCGCCGCTGGCCCCCATGAAGCCGACGGCGTGCGAGTCGTCCACCATCACCAGTGCTCCGTAGGTCCCGGCCAGGTCGCAGATCCGTTCCAGCGGGGCCAGGTAGCCGTCCATCGAGAAGACGCCGTCGGTGACCACGACGGTCCGTCTGGCGCCCGCGCCGTCGTTCAGCTGCGCGGCCTCCTGCAGCCGGGCTTCGAGTTCGGCCATGTCCCGGTTCGCGTAGCGCAAGCGCGCCGCCTTGGACAGCCGAATGCCGTCGATGATCGAGGCGTGGTTCAGCGCGTCCGAAATAATGGCATCGTCAGGACCGAACAGCGACTCGAAGACCCCGCCGTTGGCGTCGAAACAGGACGAAAACAGAATGGTGTCCTCGGTTCCGAGGAAGCGGGACACCGCCTGTTCCAGCTGCAGGTGGAGGTCCTGCGTGCCGCAGATGAACCGGACGCTGGCCATGCCGAACCCGCGTTCGTCCATCGCGGCCTTCGCGGCCGCAATGATCTCCGGATGGTCGGCCAGGCCCAGATAGTTGTTCGCGCAGAAGTTCAGCACGTCGCGGGTGGATCCGCCCGCCGGGCCCGCTGCAATGTGGCTGGACTGCGGTGTGGTGATGCGGCGCTCTGCCTTGAACAGTCCGGCATCGCGGATCTCGTCCAGTTCGGCGGCCAGCTGCTCCTTGAGTGTTCCGTACATGCTTGCCTTCCCTAGCTCCGGGTCCAGTCGAGGACCACTTTGCCGCCTTCGCCGTGCCGCGCCGTCTCGAACCCGCGCTCCCACTCGGCGGCGGGGAGCACATCCGTGATCACCGAGGAAATCGCCGCGTGCAGTGCGGGGCTGGACGAAAGCATGGCGCTCATCGCGTACCAGGTTTCGAACATCTCGCGGCCGTAGATGCCTTTAAGCGTGAGCATGTGGGTGACCACCTTGGCCCAGTCGATGCTGATGTCCTCCGCCGGCAGGCCCAGCAGGGCGATCCGGCCGCCGTGGGTCATGTTGTCGATCATCGCCCGCAGCGCGGAGGCGCGGCCGGACATCTCCAGTCCGATGTCGAAGCCTTCGGCCAGATCCAGCTGCCGCTGTGCCTCCGCCAGCCGGGTCTGGCTGACATCAACCACCATGTCGGCGCCCATCTGTTTGGCCAACTGCAGCCGCGGCGCGGACACGTCGGTGACGGCGATCTTGCGCGCTCCCGCGTGGCGGACCACGGCAATCGCCATCAGCCCGATGGGTCCGGCACCGGTGATCAGGACGTCTTCACCGACCAGCGGGAAGCTCAGGGCGGTGTGGACGGCATTGCCGAACGGGTCGAAGATGGCGCCCAGTTCCGGCGTCACAGCCGGATCGGTGTGCACCCAGACATTGGTTTCCGGTATCACCACGTACTCGGCGAAGGCGCCGTCCCGCTGCACCCCCACGCTGACCGTGCGGATGCACATCTGCCGCCGGCCGGCCCTGCAGTTGCGGCAGGTGCCGCAGACGATGTGCCCCTCGCCCGAGACCCGGTCCCCGATCTGCACGTCCCGAACGCCCGGGCCCGCGGCCACGACTTCGCCATAGAACTCGTGGCCCGGAATCAGCGGAGTGTTCACTGCGCCCGCTGCCCAGTCGTCCCACGCCTGGATGTGCAAATCGGTGCCGCAGATGCCGGTGGTCATGACTTTGATCTTGACCTCGCCGAAACCGGGTTCCGGTTCGGGCCGGTCCACCAGCTCGAAGCCGGCCTGTGGGCCGGACTTGAAGAGCGCCTTCACCTGTTGTCCTTTTCTCTCGGTCCGGCCGGGAACATGCGGCCGCCCGGGCTGTGGCCCGGGTCACTAGGGAAACTCTACGGAAGAGTCTTGGAGAAGTGGAGCGCGTCACACTGTCCGTCCGGCCAACGGAGTTGTAGCTTTGCTGGCAGGCACTTCTTCCCTTCGACGTGAGCGAGACCTGCCCGTGGCAACCACTACGCACCAGATCCTTCCGGCGATGGCCGACGACCCGTACTCGGACGATGTGCTGGCCGAACCGTACAGCCTGTTCAGCCGGATGCGCGCAGCGGGCCCGGCGGTCTGGCTGGAGAAGTACCAGGTGCCGGCCTTCGCGCGCTACGCCGAGTGCCGCGACATCCTCGCCGACCACCGGACCTTCATCTCCGCCGCCGGTGTGGGACCCAAGGACCTGCTCAAGGAACCGAACTGGCGGCCACAAGGCATCCTCGAATCCGACCCGCCGCGGCACACGCTGATGCGGGACGCCATGGCCGGGGTGATCTCGCCCAAGGGAACCCGCGCGCTGCGGTCCGGATTCGAAGCCTATGCAGGCGAGTTGCTGCCGGAACTGCTGGAGCGCGGTTCGATCGACGGAATTAAAGACCTGGCCGAAGTGTTCCCGCTCCGGGCTTTCGGCGACGCCGTGGGCATCCCGCGGGAAGGCCGCGAGGCGAACCTGCTGACCCATGGCGCGATGAACTTCAGCCACTTCGGCCCGGAAAACGAACGCCACCGCTACTACTTCGAACAAGGTGCCGGGACACCGGAGTGGGTGATGGATCGGACGCGGCGGGAAAATCTCAGCCCCGGCGGCATGGGCGAACAATTGTGGCAGTACGTGGACCGCGGCGAACTGCCGGCGGAGATGGCACCGCTGGTGGTCAGGGCCCTGCTGTCGGCCGGTCTGGACACCACCGTGATCGGCATCGGAAACGCGCTCAAGCTGTTTGCCGAGCATCCGGAACAGTGGCGCATCCTGCGCAAAAACCCGCAGATGGTGTCGCTGGCCATCAATGAGGTGCTGCGCTTCGAGTCGCCGTTCCAGTCCTTCTACCGGACCACGTCCGCTGACACGAAGATCGCCGGGGTCAGCCTGGCGGGCGGCAGCAAGCTGGCCCTGTTCCTAGGCTCGGCCAACCGGGACGAGGCCCAGTTCGGGCCGGATGCGGACGTCTTCCGGATTGAACGCGACGCCGCCAGCATGATCGCCTTCGGCAACGGCATCCACCGCTGCGTTGGTCAGCCGATCACCCGGCTGGAGATGCACGTTGTGCTGACCTGGCTGGCCCATAACGTGGAGCGGATCGAACTCACCGGCGAACCGGTCCCGTACCTGCACAACACGCTCAAGGGTTACGCCTCGCTGCCGTTGCGACTGGTGCCGGCCTGAGCCTTCGCGCCCGCAGGGCCGGCGCCCAGCGCGTGCCTGCTGCGGCCTCCCGCCGGGCCGGACGGTGTGCGGGAGCGGGCGCCCCGGCACGGTGGATCGCCCCGATCAGCGCAGGCTACACTGTGACTCCTGCCACAGATCCGTGGCAGTGATCCGGTACAAGGGGGATCTCCAGTGCCGTACTCTGCCCAGCCAGCGTCCCGTCCCGTGCAGGACCGGGCCTACATCGCCCACGAAGGGCTTGCTCGGGAACGGCTGGCCGGCGGTCCCGGGAGCCTGCGCCTCGGAGGACTGCGCCCCGTGGTGCGCGACTCGTGGCAACGCTCCTTGCGGCATGCCACCGATCCGGACCGCGCGTTGGCGCGGCTGGTCCTGACCGACGATGAACTGGACGCCTTCCGGCGGAACCATCCCTTGTCCGCCATCATGCCTGTCTTCAGCCGACTGCTGGTTGAACCCAGCCAGGATGCGGGCATGCTGGTGGCCGTTGGGGACCAACACGGGCGCCTGCTCTGGGTGGACGGAGACACCCAGCTCAGGGAACGCGCGGAGGGCATGATGTTCATGCCGGGCACCGACTGGTCCGAGGCATCCGTGGGCACCAGCGCCCCCGGCACTGCCCTCGCTTTAGGCCACGGGGTGCAGATTGCCGGCGCCGAACATTTCAGCAGGGCGGTCCATTCCTGGAGCTGCACCGCCGTCCCCATCCATGATCCCGAGTCCGGCGCGGTTCTCGGCGTGGTGGATCTGACCGGCCGGGAGGAAGCCGCCGCTCCACACACGCTCTCGTTGGTCCGGGCGGCAGTGGCTGCGGCCGAGGCCGAGCTGCGGATCATCCGCCTGCAAGCGGCGCCCAGCCGCCGGGCGAGACAACAGCCTGCCGGGCTCACCGTCACCGGCCGGGACCATGGCATGTTGGAGCTGGCCGGACGGCGGATCGAATTGTCTCAGCGTCACACCGAGATCCTTACCTTGATGGCTCTGCACCCGGCCGGCCTGACGGCCGAGCAACTGGCCGACCAAGTCAACCCGCACGCCCGCGGCGCCACGCTGCGGGCCGAAATGGTCCGGCTGCGCAAACTGCTGGCCGGCCTCAGCCCGACCGCGGTCCCCGAATCGCGGCCGTACCGGTTGCGCCAGCCGTTGGCCGTTGACGCGCAGCGGGTCCTGCAGTGCTTGGCCCGCGGCTCCTACCGCCAGGCCCTCGATCTGTACCAGGGCCAGATCATTCCGGCGTCCGAGGCGCCGGGCATCGTCGATTTCCGCCACCACGTCAGCGCCACGCTGCGCGAGTCAGTGCTCAGCAGTGCCTCGCCGGATTCGGTGATGCGCTACCTTCAGCTGCCTGAAGCGAAGAACGACGGCGATGCCTGGCACGCGGCGCTCCGCCTCCTGCCGCCGCGCTCACCCAGGCGGGCCGGCGTCGTCGCCCGCTTGGAGCAGCTGGAGGCCGGGGACAGCTGACCGCCGACGGCTAAGCGGGCCAAGGCGCGTGCAACCTCGATGCAACCTTGCCTTCCCTAGGCTGATCACCACAGACACTGCAGTCTGCCCGGACCAGCGTGGTCCGGAACCGAAGCCGAAGGAGTCAACATGACTGTTTACGCCCAGCCCGGAACCGAGGGATCACCGGTCAGCTTCAAGCAGCGCTACGAGAACTGGATCGGCGGTGAATGGGTTGCCCCGGTGAAAAACCAGTACTTTGAGAACATCTCCCCCGTGACCGGCAAGCCGTTCTGCGAGGTGGCACGCGGCACCGCCGAAGACATCGATCTGGCCCTGGATGCCGCGCACAAGGCGGCGCCGTCCTGGGGGAAGACCTCGGTGGCGGACCGGGCAGCGGTGCTAAACCGGATCGCCGACCGGATCGAGGAGAACCTCGAGCTGCTGGCCGTGGCGGAAACCTGGGACAACGGCAAGGCCGTGCGCGAGACGCTGGCGGCCGATATCCCGCTGGCCGCCGACCACTTCCGCTATTTTGCTTCCGCCATCCGCGCCCAGGAGGGCCGGCTCTCGCAGCTCGACGACGACACCACCGCCTACCACTACCACGAGCCGCTGGGTGTGGTCGGTCAGATCATTCCGTGGAATTTCCCCATCCTGATGGCCACCTGGAAGCTGGCGCCCGCGCTCGCGGCGGGCAACGCCGTCGTGCTTAAGCCTGCGGAGCAGACCCCCGCGTCCATCCTGGTGCTGATGGAGTTGATCGCGGACATCCTGCCGGCCGGCGTGGTCAACGTGGTCAACGGGTTTGGCGTGGAGGCAGGCAAGCCGCTCGCGTCCAGCCCGCGGATCCGAAAAATCGCCTTCACCGGCGAGACCACCACCGGCCGGCTGATCAGCCAATACGCATCCCAGAACCTGATCCCGGTCACCCTGGAGCTGGGCGGGAAGAGCCCGAACATTTTCTTCTCCGACGTGGCTTCCGAAAACGACGCGTTCTACGACAAGGCGCTGGAGGGCTTCACGCTGTTCGCGTTCAACCAGGGCGAAGTCTGCACCTGCCCGTCCAGGGCGCTGGTGCAGGATTCCATCTACGACTCGTTCATGGCCGACGCGCTGGCCCGGACCGAGGCGATCATCCAGGGCAATCCTCTGGATACGGACACCCAGATCGGTGCGCAGGCCTCGAACGACCAGCTGGAGAAGATCCTGTCCTACATGGACATCGGCAAGCAGGAGGGGGCGAAGGTCCTGACCGGCGGCGGACGCAACATTCTGGACGGGGACCTGGCCGAGGGCTACTACGTGAAGCCGACCATCTTCGAGGGCGACAACAGCATGCGCATCTTCCAGGAGGAGATCTTCGGACCTGTCGTCTCCGTGACACGGTTTGGCGACTACGAGGAGGCCCTGGAGATCGCGAACGACACCCTCTACGGGCTGGGCGCCGGGGTGTGGAGCCGCAACGGCAACGTGGCCTACCGGGCCGGCCGCGAAATCCAGGCCGGCCGGGTATGGGTGAACAACTACCACGCCTACCCGGCGGGAGCGGCGTTCGGCGGCTACAAGTCCTCCGGCATTGGCCGTGAAAACCACGCGATGATGCTGGACCACTACCAGCAGACCAAGAACCTGCTGGTCAGCTACAACGAGAACAAGCTCGGCTTCTTCTAGAGACAGGTTCTGTCATGGCGTCTGCTTCACCGCAGCGGCCGGGTGCATCTGCCCCTCCCGCTGCCGAACACGAGGCGGCGCTCGAGGCCACGGCAGCGCTGCCCGGGGAGGACTTTTCCCGGGTAGCGCTGACCGCTCCGGCCGTCGGGTTGCTGCAGAAACTGTGGGAGACCCACGGGCCTCTGATGTTCCACCAATCCGGCGGCTGCTGCGATGGGTCGTCGCCGATGTGCTATCCGGCGGGCGAATTCCTCACGGCAGACGCGGACGTGCTGCTGGGAACGTTCGACCTTCCCAACCGCGGAAGCCTTGACTTCTGGATGTCGCGGGAACAGTTCGCGTACTGGAAGCACACGCATCTGACCGTGGACGTGGTGGACGGGCGCGGCAGCGGGTTCTCGGTGGAGGCGCCGGAGGGCAAGCGCTTCCTGATCCGCTCCCGGCTGTTCGACGGCGGCGGCTGAGGGCTCGCGGGCGGCGGTGCGTTTCTAGTTCTCGAAGAGGCAGAACGGATGGCCGGCCGGGTCGAAGTAGACACGGACGTCGTCCTGCGGTTGGAATTCCGCCAGCTCGGCGCCAACGGCCTCTGCCTGCTCGCAAGCTGCGGCCAGGTCATCCACCAGAATGTCCAGGTGCATCAGCATTTGTTGTTCGCCGGGTTTTTCGGGCCAGACCGGCCGACGGTAGTCGTCTTCCAACTGGAAGGACAGCCCGGGGCCGCCGTTCGGGTTGGCCAGCGTGACCCAGTCCGGTTCCTTGGTGCGAATGACCCAACCCAGAAGCCGGCCGTAGAAGTCCGCCAGGGCCAACGGATCAGGGGCGCCGAGCACCGTGGCGTGCAGCCGCAATCCTCCGGCTCCGGGCATCGTCCCTCCTCCGATCCACCAATCTGTCTCGCAGTGCCGTCATGCTACTGCGGGTTCGGTACAGCGACTAGTTGCCGGACAGCACCTCGGCCAGTGCCCGCTCCCCCACGGAGCGCAACAACCGGTTGTCGTCGGAGGAGGTTAGCAGCGCCGTGGCCATCGCCAACGCCCAGCCGCGGCCGCGCTGCCAGCTCTCCGCTGACACATCGGTGCGCGATTCGACCGCAGCGATGAACTCCCGGCGTCCCACGGCATCGAATACCAGCCAGGCGGCGGCCAGGTCGGTGGCGGGATCCCCCGCGGTGATGTCGCCGAAGTCGATCACGGCTGCCAGCCGGGTGCCCTCCACCACCAGGTTGCCCGGGTGGAGGTCGCCGTGCAGCCACAGCGCCGGCCCGTCCCAGGCCGGCATGGCCGAGAGCTGACGCCACAGCGCCGCGACGCGCTCGGCCTGCGGAACCGCGCCCGAATCCAACCGCTGCAGGACGGCTGCGCTGCGCGAGGCCAGCGGCACGCCGCGGACCGGATTCACCGGCGCGCCGGACGGCGCAGGCACGTGCAGTGCAGCCACGAATGCGGCCAACCCGGGGGCGAGCGAGCGCCGTTCCTCCGCCGAGAGGCGCCAGGCGGCCCGGCCCTCGAGCCACGGCACCACCGACCAGGACCAGGGATAGTACGACGACGGCTTGCCGCAGCGCACCGGGGCGGGCACGGCGACCGGCAGCCCCGGGGCCAGCGACGGCAGCCACTGCTGCTCGTTCACCAGCAGCTCAGCGGCTGCCTCGCGGCGCGGCAGCCGGATGGCCAACTCGCCGCCGAGTTTGAACGTGACGTTGTCCCACCCGTTGGCCACCCGAACCAGGGGGTGCCGGGCCAGGTCCGGAAACTGGTCGGATAGCAACCGCTGCACCAGGTCGTTGCTGATGTCGATCTCCGCAGCGGGCATCAAGGCCATCTGGTCCGTACTTCCTTCAATCGTGAGGCAGAGCCCCGCCGTGGCGCCGACGATCGCGTGCCTGCTGATCTAATGCGGGAACTCCCATCAGATCATTCGGAAGCATCCGGGGCCAGCCAGACACGCCTGCTCACTCGCCTGCTGCACAGACAACGCCCCCGCCGGTAACGGCAGGGGCGTTGTCGACCTCAGGCGATGGCTGTGGGACCGCTAGGTCAGCGGCGTCGGTCCAATATCGGTGCCGGCGGACGTGCCCCGGCGTGCGACGCGCTGGGGAACCGGGCCGACATCGGTCCCGGCAGAGCTGCAAGCAATGGGATGCACTGGCTCTGCCCCGACTAACCTTGAACGCCGAGGCGTTCGAAGATGAGCTCGCGCACGCGGCCGGCGTCGGCCTGTCCACGGGTCGCCTTCATGACTCCGCCGACGATGGCTCCGGCAGCCTGGACCTTGCCGCCACGGATCTTCTGCGCCACCTCCGGCTGGGCAGCCAGCGCGGCGTCGATCGCTTCCAGCAGCGCCGAATCGTCGGACACCACGGCCAGGCCGCGCTTCTCCACAACCTCTTCCGGGCTGCCTTCGCCGGCGAGCACGCCGTCAAGCACCTGGCGGGCCAGTTTGTCGTTGATCTTGCCGGCCTGCACCAGACGGTCCAGTTCCACCACCGTCTGCGGGCTCACGCCCAACTCCGACGGTTCAACCTCGGCTTCCTTGGCACGGCGGGAAATCTCGCCCATCCACCACTTGCGGGCCACTGCGGCGGAGGCACCGGCGGCAATGGTCTCCTCGATCGAATCCATCACGCCGGCGTTGACGACGTCGCGGAACTCGGCATCCGAGTAGCCCCAGTCGGCCTTCAGCCGCTTGCGCCGTTCGGCCGGCGGCTCCGGCAGCCGGGCACGCAGTTCCTCGATCCACTCTTCGGTGGTGACGACGGGCACCAGATCCGGCTCCGGGAAATAACGGTAGTCGTCGGCGTCCGACTTCGGCCGGCCGGAGGTGGTGGACCGGGTGTCCTCGTGCCAGTGACGGGTCTCCTGGACAACCTTCTGCCCGGATTCCAACACCGCGGCGTGGCGCTGGATTTCGAAATAGACCGCACGTTCGACCGCACGAAGCGAGTTCACGTTCTTGGTCTCCGAGCGGGTGCCGAACTGCGTGGCGCCCTTCGGCATCAGGGACACGTTGGCATCGCAGCGGACGTTGCCGCGTTCCATCCGGGCATCCGAGACGCCCAGGTTCTTGACGATCTCGCGGACCGCGGCCACGTAAGCGCGGGCCAGTTCCGGAGCACGGGAGCCGGCACCGACAATCGGCTTGGTGACGATCTCTACCAGCGGCACGCCGGCGCGGTTGTAGTCCACCAGCGAGTACTCGGCGCCCTGGATGCGTCCGGTGGCGCCGCCCATGTGGGTGAGCTTGCCGGCGTCCTCTTCCATGTGGGCCCGTTCGATCTCCACGCGGAACACTTCGCCGTCTTCCAGCTCGATGTCCAAGTAGCCGTCGTAGCAGATCGGGTCCTCATACTGGGACGTCTGGAAGTTCTTCGGGGTATCCGGGTAGAAGTAGTTCTTCCGGGCGAAGAAGCAGGACTCGGCGATCTTGCAGTTCAGCGCCAGCCCGATCATGATCGAGTACTCCACCGCTGACTTGTTGACCACGGGCAGCACGCCGGGCAGGCCGAGGTCCACCGGCGACACGTTCGTGTTCGGCACATCACCAAACGCGTTCGGAGCTGCCGAGAACATTTTCGTCTTCGTGTTCAGCTCAACGTGGACCTCGAAGCCGAGGACGGGATCGTACTTCGCCATCGCCTCGTCGAAGGCGACCAGTTCTTGAGTTTCAGCCATTTACTTCACACCTCCGAGAGCGGGAGCCTGGGCCAGCAGCGGGCCACCCCACGTGGCTTCCAACAGGTTTTCGAGGCCGGCGCCGGCGCGGTACAAGCGGGCATCTTCACGGGCCGGAGCCAGGAACTGGATGCCCACCGGCAGTCCGTCGGCCAAGCCGCCGGGCACCGAAATGCCCGGAACACCGGCCAGGTTCGCCGGAATGGTGGCCACGTCGTTGAGGTACATAGCCATCGGATCGTCCAGCTTTTCGCCCAGCTTGAATGCCGTGGTCGGGGCGGTCGGCGAGATCAGCACGTCCGCGGCTTCGAAAGCTGCGGCAAAATCGCGCTGCACCAGGGTGCGGACCTTCTGCGCCGAGCCGTAGTAGGCGTCGTAGTAGCCGGCGGACAGGGCGTAGGTCCCCAGGATAATGCGGCGCTTGACCTCGTCGCCGAAGCCGGCGGCGCGGGTGGCGCCCATCACGCGCTCGATAGTCAGGGGGCCGTCTTCCGGCAGCACCCGGTGCCCGAAGCGGACGCCGTCGTACTTGGCCAGGTTGGAGGAGGCCTCCGAGGGCATCACCAGGTAGTAGGCGCCCAGCGCGTACTTGAAGTTCGGGCAGGACACTTCCACCACCTCGGCGCCGGCGCCGCGCAGCAACTCGAGTGCTTCGTCGAAGCGGGCCTGCACGCCGGCGGAGTAGCCTTCGCCCTGCAGTTCCTTGATCACGCCGATGCGCATGCCGCGCACATCGCCGTTCCGGGCGGCCTCGACCAGCGCGCCTACCGGATCGGTCAGCGAGGTGGAGTCGGCCGGGTCGTGCCCGCCGATGACCTCGTGCAGCAGCGCAGCGTCCAGCACGGTCCGGGTGACCGGGCCGATCTGGTCCAGTGACGAGGCCATCGCGATGGCGCCGTAGCGGGAGACACCGCCGTAGGTCGGCTTCACGCCCACCGACCCGGTTACCGCGGCCGGCTGGCGGATCGAACCGCCGGTGTCCGTGCCCAGGGCCAGCGGCGCCTCGAACGCCGTTACCGCGGCCGCGGAACCGCCGCCGGAGCCACCGGGGATGCGCTCCAGGTCCCAGGGGTTGCGGGTGGGGCCGAAGGCCGAGTGCTCGGTGGAGGAGCCCATCGCGAATTCGTCCAGGTTGGTCTTGCCCAGCATCGGCATCCGCGCCGCCCGGATCTTCTGGATCACGGTGGCGTCGTACGGGCTCATCCAGCCCTCGAGCATCTTCGAGCCTGCGGTGGTGGGCTGGCCCACGGTAACAATCAGGTCCTTGATCGCGATCGGGACACCGGCCAGGGCGTGCAGTTCTTCGCCGGCGGCGCGGGCCTTGTCCACCTCGGCTGCGACGGCGAGCGCCTCATCGGTGTTCACGTGCAGGAAGGCGTTGACGTCGCCGTCGACGGCGGCAATGCGGTCCAGGTGTGCCTGGGTGACCTCGGTCGACGACACCTCGGATGCGGCCAGCAGTTCAGCCAGCTTCGCTGCGCTGTTGGTAATCAATTCATTCATCGGTGCGTCCTACTCCTCGTCCAGGATGGCCGGAACCTTGAACCGGCCGTCGGCCGCGTCCGGTGCGTTCGCCAAGGCCAGTTCCTGGCTCAGGGTCTCGCCCACGACATCTTCGCGGAACACGTTGGCCAGCGGGATCGGGTGCGAGGTCGCCGGCACGTCGGGCCGGGCAACTTCCTGGACGGACTTAATGGAATCGACAATGACGTCGAGTTCGCCGGCCATCTTGTCCAGTTCTTCGGCGGTCATCTCAATGTGGGCCAGGCGCGCCAGATGCGCCACCGCCGCACGATTGATCTCAGACATGAGTCTCCTACGCGGATGGATTGCTTTTCCTGTTCAGTCTACCGGCGCAGGACGGTCTGGAATTCCCACAGAAGCGGAGGAAACGGTGGAGAGCGTGCGCGGCGGCCTAAAGCCGCTTGGCGAAGACCAGCAGCCGGATGTCCGTTCCGGGCACCGGCCAATCCCGCTCCGGCACGCGGTCGAATCCCAGCGATTCGTACAGCCGGTGCGCCGCGGTCCAGTCGCTGCCGGTGGTCAGGCTCACCGTGTCGATCCCCTCCAGGGTGCGGGCATGTTCCACGATCGCCTCCACCAGCGCCCTCCCGACGCCGGAGCGCTGCAGCCCCGGATCGACCGCCAGCATCCGGAACTCCAGCTCGCCTTCCCGGGCGATGTCCGCGTATTCGCCGCCGGCGAGTGCCAGCGTCACCGCGCCGGCCACTTCTCCGCCGCGCTCGGCCACCCAGATCTCGGCATGCGCGGCACGGTGCGCCACGTCGGAGATGTGCACCAGGTACGGATGGTCGGCTGCCGGAAAATGGCCCGCGGCCAGGTATGCCTCGCGCGTCAGGCGCGCCACGTCGTCGTAATCAGCAGTGGTGGCAGGGCGGATGGAGATGTGCATGGGAGTAAAGGGCGTCCTAGCTGGAAGTCAGGGATGGGGGGAAGCACGACGGCGGTACTTGCCTGACCAGTTTTCCGCACCTCGGGCGGTGCACGCCAATGCGGTTGTTTGTCCGGTCAGCCGGGCTGCGGGTCGGCGATGGGACCAGGCCGTTGCTCCGGGTGGTCGCCACGCCGCGGACCGGCTGGCGGGTCGGGCTTCGCCAGCAATTCGGGATGCACCTGCCGCTGCAGGGCTGCAAGCGCCTCGGCGGGCAGGGCCAAAAGCCCGTCCAGTTCCTTGCGCGCCCGGCCGTAGGCCAGTTGCCGCTCGGCCGGAGTGGCAGCCCGGTCCACCGCAATCGTCAGCAGCCGCCGGGCGGTGTTCAGCCGCAGCCGTTCCGGGCCGGTGAAATGTTGGTCGCGGATCCGGCGGGCCTCGCGTTCGGCAATGTCGAACGCGACCTCAAAGGCGCGGACGGCTTCGCGGTATTCGTGAAGCCGCTCGTCGGTGGCGGTTTCCGCCGCGGTGACCGGCAGCAGCCCGTCGGCGGTCCGTTTGGCGCGCAAAAAGGCCACGGTCAGCGGTTCCCGCACGTCGGACATCATCGGATAATCGATCAGTTTCGCTACATCCAGCTCATAGTCGAGCCAGCGGACGTTGACCGCGTGATGGTCCGCCATCAGCTTCTCGGTGTCGCGCAGCCGCTGCTCTTGGGCGGCAGCGGCAGCATGCCGCCGCTCCGACTCGCGCCGGGCTGCTTCCGACCAAGCCGTTTCCCGACGCTGGCCCCCGGCCCGGTTCCCGGTCTGCTGGCGCTTGACGCGTTTGGCGTGCTGTCCCATGCCGGAGACCACGGCGAAGCCAACCCAGATGAACCACCAGGGAAAACCATCGGCGAAGAACTCGTTCATGGCCGCTCCACACCTCCATGCTCCCATGGCCGGTGATGCGAGTCACGTCTACATTTCCGGTTCGGTCTACTCCGCGAGTCGATGGGCAACGGCCTTGCGCGGGACCCTCGTTAGCGACCCCGTCAACCGGTCACAGTCGCCTGGCGGTAGGCGCTGCCATCCGGCTCACGGACCAGGAACCCGTAGTCCACCATGGCGCGCCGGAGCATCGGCACGTCTTCCGTGAACGCCGCCAGCTTGGCGTTTAATTCCTTTTCCGTCATCGTTTCCCCGGCCGCGATGACGCGGTCGCGCAGGTAGCCCAAGAGTTCCAGCCGGTCGGCCGCTCGGTGCGGCAGCACCACCAGGCCGCCGGCGAGGAAGCGCTCCGGTCCGGTAGGCCCCGGCGTCCGCGCCGCCGCCAGCGCTGCCTTGAAGACGTCCGGAGCAACGGCGAGGGCCCCGCCGTCGTCCGTCACGAGGCCGGAGGCAACCAGCTTCTGCCGTTCCTTGGGGGTCATCTCCGGATGTTGGCCCAGCACCAGGGCGGCGTAGAGCCCGCGCAGCCGCTCGCTGGCCAGGGCGGAGAGCAACTGCTGCCAGCTGGCGGCGGGCCCTGGCCGCTCCCCCGTCATGCCGTGCCGGTTTCCAGCAGCCGGCGGAAACCGTCCTCATCCAGCACTGTCAGGCCCAAGGACTCGGCCTTGTCCAGCTTGGTCCCCGCGTTCTCGCCGGCCACCACATAGCTGGTGTTCTTCGAGACGGAGCCAGAGGCCTTGCCGCCGCGGATGATGATCGCTTCCTTGGCCTCGTCACGGCTGAAGTTCGGCAGCGTACCCGTCACCACCACGGTCAGCCCTTCCAGCGTGCGGGGCATGCTCTCGTCCACCTCGTCGGCCATCCGCACACCGGCTGCCGCCCAGGCATCGACAATCCCGGCATGCCAGTCCTCGGCGAACCACTCTTTCAGCGCCGCCGCGATGGTGGGACCGACGCCGTCGACATGCGCCAGCTGGTCTTCGCTGGCGGCCCGGATGGCGTCCATCGAGCCGAAGGCCGTGGCCAGGGCTCGGGAAGCGGTGGGACCCACGTGCCGGATGGACAAAGCCACCAGGACGCGCCAGAGCGGCTGGGTCTTGGCCTTCTCCAGCTCCTCGAAGAGCTTCCTGGTATTGGCCGTGGGAACCGAGGGCTTCTTGGCGGTGCCCTTGGTGTAGAAGTAGGGCACCAGCTCGGTCTCGCCGGTGGGCACACCCTGAACCTTCTTCTCGCGCCGGATCCGCACGTCCGCCAGGTCCTCGGGCTTGAGGCTGAAGATCCCGGCCTCGTTGGTGAGCGGGGCCTGCTCGGGTTCGGCCGGACGGGTCAGCGCCAGCGCTGCCTCATAGCCCAGTGCCTCAATGTCGAAGGCGCCTCGGCCGGCCAGATGGGCCACCCGCTCGGTCAGCTGCGCCGGGCAGGACTTGGCATTCGGGCAACGCAGATCGACGTCGCCCTCCTTGCCGGGCGCCAGCGGCGTGCCGCAGGAGGGGCAGTCGGTGGGCATCACGAAGTCGCGCACCGGCGGATCCTGCGCCTCGCGCAGCGCCATGACCGGGCCGACAATCTCGGGGATCACGTCGCCGGCCTTGCGCAGCACCACGATGTCGCCGATCTTCACGCCTTTGGCCTTGACCACGTCCTGGTTGTGCAGGGTGGCCATTTCCACGGTAGAGCCGGCCACCTTCACCGGCTCCATCACGCCGTAGGGCGTGACCCGGCCGGTGCGGCCCACGTTCACCCGGATGTCCAGCAGCTTGGTGTGGACCTCTTCCGGCGGATACTTGTACGCCACCGACCAGCGCGGCACCCGGGAGGTGTGGCCGAGCGCCCGCTGCAGGCCGAAATCGTCCACCTTGACCACAATGCCGTCGATCTCGTGCAGCAGGTCGTGGCGATGCTCGCCGTAATGCTCAATGAACTCGAGCACGTCCTCGTAGCTGTCCACCACTTTGAAGTAGGGACTGGTGGGCAGCCCCCAGCCGCTCAGCAGCTCGTAGGTATCCGATTGGCTTTCCGCTTCGAGGCCTTCGCGGGCGCCGATCCCGTGGACAAACATGTGCAGCGGCCGCTCCGCCGTCACCTTCGGGTCCTTCTGGCGGAGCGAGCCGGCCGCAGAGTTGCGCGGGTTGGCGAACGGCGCCTTGCCGGCCTCCACCATCCGTTCGTTCAGGGCCAGGAAGTCTTTGGTGGGGATGAAGATTTCGCCGCGGATCTCCACCTCGGTGGGGAAGTTGCTGCCGGTGAGCTTGCGCGGGATGTCCCCGATGGTCAGCACGTTGTGGGTGATGTCCTCGCCGGTGGTCCCGTCACCGCGGGTGGCGGCCCGCACCAGTTCGCCGTTGCGGTAGAGCAGGTTCACGGCCAGCCCGTCGATCTTCACTTCGCTGAGCCAGCGCAGTTTCCGGCCGTTGCCCAGGTTCGCCACGGAGGCGGTGGCACGGTCCACCCAGGCCTTGAGCTCGTCCAGCGAGAAGACGTCCTCCAGCGAGTACATCCGCTGCAGGTGCTCCACCGGGGCGAAGGCGGCCGAAACCTCGCCGCCGACTTCCTGGGTGGGCGAGTCATTGGCCACCAGTTCCGGATGCAGCGCCTCGATTTCTTCCAGCCGCCGGTACAGCGCGTCGAATTCGGCGTCCGAGACCAGCGGGGCGTCCTCGTTGTAGTACGCGTAGCGGTACTTGCGGACATTCTCGGTCAGCTGCTCGTATTCGTCCCGGATCGCGTCGCTGGGGGTCTCGCTGGCAGAAGTTTCGACTGTGCTCACCTGACTATCTTGCCCCAGGAGTGCCGTTCAGGCGACGACGACGGTGCCTGCCTTCCAGCCCCGCGGCAGCACCCGGTGGCTGCAGCAGGTGCGGCGGTGTGCTGCTTAGTCTTCGGCATCCAACTGTTGGTCCAGCAGCGGAAGGTCGGCTGCGGTGACCAGATGGGAGGTCACCGCGTGTTCGACCAGCCGCGCCCGCCGGTTGGTGGCGAGCTTGCCGCCGCCGCCGCGCAGCCCGGCAACGCCCACGCGGTCCAATTTGTCGCAGACGTTGTCCAACTTGCGGTTGAACTTGGTCAGCGGCCAACCCAGCCGGGCGGCCGCCTGTGAGGACGACGGAATCGAGCTCAGTCCGGTGCCGTCGCGCTTGAGCATGGGCTCGGCCAGGGCCAGGATCAGCGCCCTTTGCGAATCGGTGAAGATCACCGGGCCGATGGTGGTCTCCCCCACCGCGTCGGTGTCCCGATGTTCCTGGCGGAAGGACGGCGTCTTGACGTGGACGGACAGCTCGTAGGTGGTCGGGCCGGCGGTGAACACGATGTTCGTCAAGCTGAAGACCAGCGGGATCCGCGCGCCCGGCGCCAGCCAGGCCTGCATGCCGCCGGTGGAATCGGCGACGGTGGCCGAGATCAGCGATCCGACGTTGGACAGCCACCAGATGTCGTCGTAGCGGACGATCTGCAGGAACTTGCGGTGCAGGTACGGATTGTCGTCGATCTCCAGATCGCCTTCGCGCCCAATAGTGAACACGTCGTCGTCCTTGGGTTCATACCACTCCCCGCAGAACTCAATGCTCACATCCGCCACCGGTAGCCCCCTATGTGTTGTGTTGACCGAACGGGTCGACGCGAGTTGATCGTTTCATGAACCCGCGCTACTAACTCTATTCCAGTGGGTAGGTGACTATTCGTCGGCGCAGCCGCGGACCGGATCCGAGGCCCTGCCGTTCGCCCGCACCACCACTACTTCGATGCAGGTCCGGTCGTTTTCGGCCAAGGGCAGCGCCGCTTTCGGCTCGCCGGTGCGCTCCGGTTCGCCCTGGCCCAGCGCAGTGACGGGCGTCCAGATGAACAGGTCGTCCTCGCGCGGGTCCGGGTTGGTCCAGCTGAAGACGGCTTCGCCTCCTTGCACCCGGCCGGCCAGGTCCTCCGGCGGCACCACGTTGCCGGAGAGGCCTTCCAACGCATTGGCCGGCGCCCGGCTGACCGGCGCATCCGGGACGGCAGCCTCGGGCGCCGGACCGTTGAGCACGAAGATGACGCCGGCAGCCACCGCCAACGAGGCGAGCGCGCCGGCCGCCCACGCCCAGGGACGGCGGCGCGTACCGCCGTCGGAATCCGCCGTCCGGTCTTGCTCCGAGTCCCTCAAGACGGTGGATCCCTCAGGTTCCAGTTCCAGCCGCCGGCCTGCTGCGGGCAGCCGCTCGGTGCGTTCCGGGAAGACCGACCCCGCGGCCGGCGGTGCCGCGGTTGGGTCGATCGACACGATCCCGCGCACCCGCGTGGCTTCTCCGTCGTCGTCTCCGTCGTCGGCTGCCGACGGCGCTTCCTCCAGCACCTCGAACGGGGTGACCGAAAGGTTCAGTTCCGCCTGCACCCGCTGCAAGGAGAGCGCGAAGGCGTGGGCCGATTTGAACCGCGAACCCGGCGACTTGGCCATCGCGGTGGCCAAAGCCAGTTCCAGCGAGGCCGGCACGTCGGCACGGCGCAGCGGCGGCAGCGGTGCATGGGCGATGCGGTCCATCAGCTCGCGCTGCGAGTTGTTCCCGCCGGGCTGCATGAACGGGGAGCGTCCGGCCAGCAGCGTGTAGACCGTGGCGCCCAAGGCCCAGACATCGCTGCGGGTGCCGTTGCCGGCGTCGCCCTTGAAAGCTTCCGGCGGCGACCACGGAATGGACATGCCGGCGTCGCTGTCCGCGGCGTCGGTGCTGGAGGAGATGCCGAAGTCGGTCAGCGCCGGCCGGTTGTAGTCGGTGACCAGGATGTTGGCCGGTTTGATGTCGCGGTGCGCGATTCCCGCCCGGTGTGCGGTTTCCACGGCGGAGGCCACCTGGATGCCGAGGGTCAGCACCTCGTCCACCCCCAGCGGTCCATTGCGGTAGCGCGCGTCCAAGCTCGGCCGCGAGCAGTACTCCATGGCTAGGTAGGAGTGCCCGTCGGCGGTGAGGTTGGCCTCGTAGATCGTGACAATAAACGGGTGCGTGGACAGCTGCGCCATCAGGTTCGCCTCGGACTCGAAGCGGCGGCGCGCGTCCTCGGTCCTTAGTCCGGACAGCAGCACCTTGACGGCCACCCGGCGCTTGGGCCGGTCCTGTTCGTAAAGGTACACATCGGAGAAACCGCCGGAGCCTAGCAACCGGACATAGCGGTAGCCCTCAATGGCCGGCGGCGGAGCGGGCGGACGCTTTGCGCTCACGGCAGGTCCTCGAAGCGCAGCGAGATGCCGTCCCCGAGGTCTGCGATGTCGCCGTCCAGCAGCATGACCGCTTCACCGTGGCCCAGCCTCCGCGGAGCCTGCCGGCCGCGCAGCAGCACCGTGCCGTTGGTGGAGTTCAGGTCCGACAGGATCACGTGCCAGCCCTCCAGCCTGACTTCCACATGCGAACGCGAGATGTCCCCGCTGGCGCTGTGCACCGGCACCAGCCGCGGCATCACGCTGCCCTGGACCCGGCTGGCCGAGGGCTGCCGTCCGACGATCACCGGCCGGTCCAGCTCCACCACGTCACCGGTGGAAACCCGCATCCGCCCGAGTACCGGCCGTTGCACCTCCTGGGCGTCCTCGTCCAGCGGAGCACCGCAGAGGGCGCAGGCTGAACTGGTCGGCGGGTTGGCGTGGCCGTGGCTGCACATCCGGGCCAGCACCATCGGCGCGGTGCTCGGCGCCGGCGCTGACGCGGCGGAAGCGGCAGCGGGCGCGGCGGGAACATCAGGCAGTTCGCTGCGCATCAGTGTCTGTCCGTCGTGGTCGCCGTCGTCGGCCCCTTTGGGCTGCGCGGCCACCGGGCCGCGGTTCGCAGCGACCACCGGCTGCGGAACCGGGGTCGCCGAGGGCGCGGCACGCGCCGAGGCGGACCGCGTCAACCAGGGAACGGCATCGATCAGGTCCGTCGGCTGGGCCGGCTTCCCGCCTGGCCGGTGTGCATGGCCCTCCAGTCCGACGGCGGCGCTTCCCTGGACTGCATTTGAAGACTGCCGTTGCGGTACTGGTGGCAGATTGGCCCGTTGCGCGGCGGTATGGACAATCGTGTGGTCCAGCTCATCATCCGGCATATAGATGCCGGTCATTTCCAGACTCACCTCGGCCTCGGCGAAAGCAGGCTCTGTCGGTGCAGACTCGGTTGCGCCGGCAGCCGGGGCGGCGGAGACGGACTGCGCAGCGGGAGCCTCTGCGGCGGCCGGGGCCGCGGAGACGGATTGCGCAGCGGGAGCCGCTGCGGCAGCCGGTCCGGAAGCGGCCGACAACTCGGCGGGTACCGCGCCCAGCCGAAGCATTCCCATCTTCACGGCGCCGGCGCGCAGCGGCAGCCACCGGCCCGGCTGGTCGGTCGTTCCGGTGCCGCCGGATCCCGCCACGATCATCGCCCTGTCGGACGCCAGCCGCCCCTCGGTCCAACTGGAGACTCCGCGTCCGTTCAGTTCCTGCCCGTGCGAATCCGCAGACACCGCCACGTCACCGCGGAGCACCGCATGGATGCCGTCAGTCAAGGTGACGATGCCGAACTGCGGCAGGGCAGAGAGATCGGCGCCGCAGCAGGACACGACGGTGCCCAGCAAGGACTCCAGCGTGGCGCCGGCCTCCAGCGCTTGCCAGAGCTGCTGCACTAGGTCATCTGCGGCGTCCGGCTCGAGGAGCACTGCGGTACCCCCGCTGACCAAGCCGATCCACTGCCCCGGGCAGTAGGTCAGGTCCGTCACCGGTCATCCTCCTCCGGGGCTGGCTCTCCGGAAGCTGCCAGCCGGGGCAGCGTCGTCGTGTCCTCCTGCCGGGGCGCGGTGGAGGCGTCCTCGGGGTCGCCTTGGTCGCCGTCGGCGTCGATCACCACCACGGTGATATTGTCCCGGCCGCCCGAACGCAGAGCGGCCTGGATCAGCGAATCGACCGCTTCCTGTGGGTGGGACACCGAGGTAAGGATGGTGTAGATGTGGTCATTGCTGACCTCCGAGGTCAGCCCATCGGAACAGATCATGATCCGGTCCCCCGGTTCCACCGGCACCATCCAGAAATCCGGCTGGTTGTCTTCGCCGGTGCCCAGCGCCCGGGTGATGACATGGCGGCGCGGGTGCACCAGGGCTTCCTGTGCCGTGATCCGTCCGGCCTCCATCAGTTCCTGCACCTCGGAGTGGTCCACGCTGATCTGTTCGAGGCTGCCCTGGTGCAGCCGGTAGGTGCGCGAGTCGCCCACATTGAACACCAGCCAGTAGGGCACACCGCGTTCGGAGACCAGTGCCGCGCCGGACACCGTGGTCCCCGCACGGGATGCGGCCGCCGCCCTGATCCGCGCATCCGCCCGGGCAATCAGCTGTTCCAGTTCGTGAGCGCCGAGCTCGTGGCTGGCCACATAGTCTTGCAGCGTCTCCACACAAATGCGGCTTGCCACTTCCCCGGCCTCATGGCCGCCCATCCCGTCAGCCACCGCGAACATCGTGCCGTCGGCTAAATACGCGTCCTCATTCAGCATCCGCCGTAATCCACGGTCAGAGCCCGCCCCGACGTGGAGCCGGATATCGCCGGCACCCGCTGCCGCGCTCATGCCGCTCCGATGGTGAAGCTGCGGTCGCCGAACTCTACGGTGGCGCCGGGGGCCGCTGCCACGGGCTGCCCCGGGACCAGCTGCCGGCGGATGCCGTCTGCACCGGTCACCGCAGTCCCATTGGTGGAGTTCCGGTCGGTGACCCACACCGTGCCCGCTTCAAGGCGCAGCAGCACGTGGGTCTTCGATACCGAACGTCCCATGTCCGCGAAGTCGATTAGTTGGTCGATGTCCTCGCCGGCGGCCGCCGACGGGTTGCGCCCGATCAGGGCCGTCGTTTCAAGTACCACGTTGCGCCCGTCGTCGAAGGTAATGGTGAGCGGGCCCGGCAGGCTGGATGCGCGGACCAAGGTAGCGGCGAATTCTTCGTCCGGATGTCCGCCAGAGCCGGGATAGCCCGCAGCCATGCCGGCCGCTGCAGGTCCCGCCGTCGCCAGCGCGTACGACGGTTCTGCCTCCCTCTCGCCTGGGTCACCAGGCGCTGGCGCAGGTTCCGGCGCAGCGGTCGGCTCTGGCTCCGCCACCGGTGCCGCATCCGCACCGAATCCCGGGATCGCGGAAATGACGCCGGAAGGCCGCGGGGTCGGCTCCGCGGAGGCCCCGTCTGGATGCAGTCCTGACGGCAGGGCGGCGGCAAAGCCGGCGTGGGCGTCGGTGCCCTGCGGTGCGAAGGCCGCGGGCCCGTACAGGCCGCCGGTGGTCAGCGGGTCGCGGCCCTGTGCCACATCCAACACCAAGGTTTTGGCTACCTTGTCGTGCCAGCCCTGCCGCTTGTGGTTCCGGTCCCACAGGTTGGAGACCACCACCACGACGGCGCCCACCGCGAACACCAGTCCGCCGACGGCGATGATCAGGCCGCGCAGGAAGATGGCACCCCAGCCGGCAGTATGGCCGTCCTCGTTGGCGGTGCGCAGGCCCAGCACAAGGTTGCCGGGGGTCTTCCCGGTGGTTGCTTCCCAGCCCCACAGCCACACGGTGTAGGCCAGCGACAGCAGCGAAGCCAGTCCGGCCCAAAGGAACAGTCCACCCACCGCCGAAGCGGCCGCGGATTCGCTGCCGGAGGCCGCTGCCTGCATCACCGCGGGAACGCTGGCAGCGTAAGCGGCCAGCATCAGGATGGCCGGCGGAATCTTGTCGATCAGCCACGCCCCGAGCCGTTTTCCGGCCGAAGCGCTGACCAGATTCAGTCTTGCCGCCACGTGCTGCTCCCGCCTTTTTCGGACCGTCCGGCCTGTGAGTCTACTGTAAGGATTCTAGTGGCGGCCGGTGTACGCCGGCGCTGCGCGAAACGCCGCTTGGCGTCGGCCACCAGCGAGCGCGGCGTGAATGTGGCGCGCTGCCGCTGCCAGAAGCCCAGCGAGCCTTTCATGTCCGCCAACGACTGGTCCACGTGATCCCAATACTGCTGCACCTGGACCTCGGTGGGCTCGGCGGCCCCGAAAATTGCGGCATCCGCCCGGCGCGCCAGCAGCGTGGTGCCCGCCGCCGTCGTCGGGAATTGCTCCGCCAAGGCGGCAGCGTGCTCGCGCCGGGTGGCATTCGTGCCCGCCCGCGCTCCCATGTCGGTGGCCAGCGACATCACTTCGCGCCAGCCTCCGCCCACCCGCTGGCTGGGCAGGCCTTCGTTGGCCCGCCGCTTGCGCCGCCGCAGCTTCAGCCAGGCGATCAGCAACAGCGGCGCCAGCAACACGGCGAGCGGAATGGCTGCCAGTCCCACCGCGGCAAAGAGCCAGCCCCACTGGTCCCAGAATGACTTGTCCTGCTGCTCGGCGTCCTGCGGCTCCGGAGCGGTGTCCGGCGGCAGCTCGGCCGGTTCCTGCGGCGGAGGCGGCGGCTGCAAGAGCTGCGGCTTCGGCGTCGATTTGGGCTCCTGCTGCGGCGGCGTCGGCTCGTTGTCCTCGTCCGGCGTGGGATCGAACGCCACCCAGCCGGCATGTTCGAAAGCCACCTCCACCCAAGCGTGCACGTCCTCGCCCTTGATCTCCACCGGTTCAGAGCCGGAGCGGTCGTCCTGCGGATCGGGGTAGAAACCCATCACCACCCGAGCCGGGATGCCCAGGTGCCGGGCCATGAGCGCCATGGCGACGGCGTACTGCTCGTCGTCGCCAATCATCTGCTCGGCATCCAGCAACTGGATCATCCGCCCGGCGTGATGGCCGGACAGGCTGCGGGCCTCGTCTTCCTTGCCGTTGCTGAAGAAACCGTTCTCGTGCAGGTTCCGCTCCAGCTGGCGGACCTGTTCGATCGGTACTGTCGCTTCGCCCACGAACTCATTGGCCTTCACCGCAATGATGTCCGGAACCCGGGCCGGTTCCGGCAGGCGGACGGACGCGAAGTCGTACTGGGCCAGCTGGGCGTCTTCCCAGCGGCCCGGGAAAGTGGTCTGCACCGAGTAGCCGTCGCCGGCCTGCAGGTACCGGGTTGTCAGCGCGGTTTTCGAGTCGTCGTTGTAGAACAACGATCCGCCTAGCTCGCCCGCCCGTTCACCGTCGAACGCCATGGCAATGATCCGCCCGCCGACCGGCAGCCAAACGCCGCGGTAATCTCCAATCCGGATGTCCAGCCGGGTACTGTCGTCGGACACCTGGCCCAGCGAGCCGGCATCGCCCACCGGGGTGAAGTTGCCGCCGCTTTCCGGATTGACGTTGTATACGGTGCCGTCGAAGGTATCCAGCGCCGCCAACCGCACCCGCTGGCCCTTCGGCAGCCCCGCCACGGTGAACAGCGTCTCGTCGGGCCGGTCCTTCACGTAGCCGCGGAAATCCATCAGCGGGCTCGGGTAGTCATACAGATTAACCGGCGGAACGACGACGTCGCGCAGCACCTCGCGCTCGCCCCGCGCCGTGAGCGCGGGGCCGGCCAGCGCGGTCAACACCACCGCTGCTGCGAGCATGCCGGCGCCCAGGCCCAGTCTGCGCCGCAGCCCCGCCCGGTGCGCGGCCGGATCGGCCAGCGACGGGCCGGCCGCCACGCCGGCGGACGCATCGCCGCGGGCCAGATGGCGGTGCCAGGCAAGCCATGCCGCCGATGCCGCGACCAGCAGCACGCCGCGCAGCACCGGCAGCACCGGGACGTCGGTGCCGAAGGCGATGCCCAGCAGGAAGAACGCCAGCACCGGCAGCAGCGGCCAGTACGGTCTGCGGACGCGCCAGGCCAGGGTTCCGGCCAGCAGGGCGGCGGCCAACGCGCCGAGGAACGGCACCACCAGCATGCCGCCGGAGACGCCCACCGGCGGGGCAACGGTGAGGATGTCCTTCCACGCGAAGACAAAGCCGGTCAGCACGGTGCGCAGCGATTCCAGCGACGGCAGCACACCGCCGATGGCTTCGGTCGGAGCAGCGAACGCGCTGCCGAGCAGCAGGTAGGCGCCCAGTCCTGCGGTGGCCGTGGACAACAGGCCCAACCGGTAGCGGGCGCAGGCCAGCGACAGCAGCAGTCCGACGACGATGCCGCCGAAACCCGCGGTCAGGTAGCGGCCGTTGCCGCCGAAAACGTGGTGGAAGCCGGCCAGTCCCAGTCCGAGCAGCAGCACCAGGACGGCAGCGTCGATGGCCAACTGGCGTCCCGGCCGCGGCAGCCAGGCCGCCAGTCCCCCGGCGGTCCGGGGGCGGGCAGGCCGCCGGCCCGGCTGCGGAAACATTGGGCGGCCGTTCATGCGGCGGCCTTTCGGAGCACAATGGCCAGGTCGTCCAGGCTGGGCAGCGACAACACCGACAGGTCGCCGATGGTGGCGCGCGACGCCTCGAGTCCGCCACCGCAGCGGATGGCGAAGGCGCGGATGCCGGCCGGCACCGCGGATGACGCCTGGCGCAGCTGGGTGGCCGAGACCCGGTCGCCGACGACCAGGAACATCACAGACGCGTTCGGAACGGCCTCGGCGGTACCCCGGGCCAGCTCCACCGCGGTGGAACGCTGCGGCTTGCCTTCGATCCGGGTCATTTCGTCCAGCAGAATGCGGCCGGTTTCGCTGCGCAACGGGCCCCGCTGGGTCAGCATGCTCAGGTTGCGCTGCTCGCGGATAGCCTGCAACCCAATCGAGGCGGCCACCGAGACAGCCAGTTCGAAGTCTTCCTCGGAGCTGTATTCCTCGGTGTTGGTGGAGACCGCGACGGCCAGGTGCGCGCGGCGTGTTTCCTCGAACTGGCGCACCATCAGCGAGTTGGTGCGCGCCGTCGTCTTCCAGTGGATGTAGCGGCGGTCATCACCGGGGACGTAATCGCGCAGCGCATGGAAGGAGACGTCCGCGCTGGCCAGATCCTTGGTGGGCAGGCCCTCGAGGTCACGGATGAAGCCGGAGGCCGAACTGCCCAGCGCCGTGGTGCGCGGGTGAACGAACAGATCGGTCGGCTCCGTCCACATCATCTGCCGGCGCAGCAGGCCCAGCGGATCCTGCCGCACTGAGCGGACCGGACCCACCACGATGACGGCGCGGCGCTGGGTCGGGATGGTGAACAGGTCTTCATGCACCTGGCCGGCCTTCATCCGCGGCAGCTGGAATACCGCCGTGGCTGCGCCCACCGGCAGCTCAAGCGCGGCCGGCAGCAGCGGCTTGTCTGCGGTGTTCGTCACCGCCACACTGCCCACGGCCCGGTCGCCGACCGCGACCCTGGTCCGTGCCAGATCCAGTTCAACGCCGTACGAAGAACGGCCGGTGACAAACCCGATGGCCAGCAGCAGCAGGAACAAGCCCATCAGCGCTGCGATCTTGGCTTCCTGCCAGCCGAAGGACGCTCCGAGCACCAGCAACAGCAGCGCGCCGCCGGCCACCACCCAGCCCAGCGGACTGACCGTTTCCAATACTGGCCTCAGGTAGTGCCCGGAGGCCTTTTGGATCCGCTGCCAGCCCGGCTGCAGGTACCGTTCGGTAAGCGAAGCCGCTTCGGAAACCAGCGAGGCAGGATGCAGCTTGCTGCCTTTCTCCGGGGCTACCCGGCGGACCGTTTCGCCAAGGCCGGAGAGCCTGCTGGTCTGGTCGGGTGCCCGCTTCGTCATCGTCCCCGTCATGCAGCCGCTTTCGGCAGCGAAGGTAGCTCGGGCACGGCCTTAGACCGTCACCCGCTGCTGCGGGGCCGGCACCTCGGCCAACACGCGGGACATCACGGCCTCCGGTGTAGCGCCGGCAAACTCCGCCTCGGGGTCCATCACGAACCTGTGGTTCCAGACCACCGGAGCCAATTCCTTGACGTCGTCCGGCAGCACGAAGTTCCGGCCCTGGGATGCGGCCCACACCTTGGCAGCCCGTACCATGGCCAGCGCACCGCGGACGCTGACGCCCAAGCGGGACTCGGCCGCGTTGCGGGTTTCCTCGCACAGATGCGAAACGTACTCCAGCACCGAGGTGTCCACATGGTTGGTGGCCGCCAGATCCGCCATGTCCCGCACGGCCTCCGTGGTGATGATCGGAGTCAGTGCCGCCGACCGGTCACGGGTACTCGCTCCGCCCAGCAGCTCTACCGTCGAAGCCCGGTCAGGGTAACCGATTGACGTTTTGATCAGGAAGCGGTCCAGCTGGGCTTCCGGCAGCCGGTAGGTGCCGGCCTGTTCGATCGGGTTCTGCGTGGCGATGACCATGAAGGGCCGTCCGGCGTCGTAGGTCACGCCGTCCACTGTCACCCGGCCTTCTTCCATCACTTCCAGCAGCGCCGACTGGGTCTTCGGCGAGGCACGGTTGATCTCGTCCGCCAGCACCACCGTGGCAAAGATCGGGCCCTTGTGGAACTCGAACTTCTGCGTCTTCTGGTCGTAGATCGTAATGCCAGTAACGTCCGACGGCAGCAGATCCGGCGTGAACTGAATGCGCGAGTTCGAACCCTGCACCGTCGCGGACAGCGACCGGGCCAGCATCGTCTTGCCCGTGCCCGGAGCATCCTCCAACAGCACATGCCCCTCGGCCAGCATGGCGGTGAGCACCAGCCGCACCACCTGATTCTTGCCCAGCACCGCCTGGCCCACATTGGCGGCCAGCTTCCCGAACGTCTCGGCGAACCACTCGGCCTGCTCGGAAGTCATCGTCATGCTGTTCTCGGTCTCTCTTCGTGTTGCATCAGTGTCAAAATCTCTCATCACTTGGCCGAGCAAGCCTGCTACGGCACCAGAGGAAGGTGTCACAGTTAGAACTTGCACTCTTTCATTCCGCCGGGTGGGCCTTGACCATACGGCTTTCCGCTGACATGTGTTCCACCCAGATGGTGCGTACCGTCCAGCGTGACGTCGGTGCCCTTGACGTAGAGTCCGTCGTTGATCGACCGGCCTCCGCCGTCGCTCTGCTGATACCAGTAGATGCCGGAGAGTCGGGTAATCCAACATTTCACCACGAGGTTCGGGGTCGTGCCCCAAGCGTTGGCCCAATGATCGCCACTGCAAGAAGCGTCGGCTCGGTTGTAATTAGTCCCGATCCTCTCGTCCATGCAAGTCCGATAGTTCGTGTCGAGCTTCGTGCCCTGACCGCCTACGCGGATCGTCCAATTCGTTTGAGGCGGGGGCGGGGCATCCCCGGATTGGGCTGTGGCCGAAGCCACCGCGCCCTTAGTTCCGCGCGAGTTCACCGACCGCGCTTCGAACTTCACCTGCTTGTTGTAGCCGCCGGTATTGACGGTGTGAGTTCCGGAGTTGGCGACCTTCTGCCAGCTGCTCGTGTTCGAAGTGCGTATTTCGATTCTTGCCACGTCGTGGCTGCCCACCGCAGGCGCATTCCAGCTGAAGCTAACGCTCTTCTGTTCTCGAGCGCCGTTCTGTCCGGAGACGCTCGGCGTGCCGGGCGTTCCGTACGGCGTCGCACTCGCGGATGCCGGGCTTGGGGCACTGGAGTAGCTCGCGCCGTCGCTGTTGGCCACCGAAGTGATGCGGACGTTGACGGCCTTGCCGTTGGTAAAGCCGCCCACTTGCTGCCCGTTCGAGATGGCCATGGTCCGGTGGTCGCTGAAGGTCGCCCGGTAGCTGATTTCGCCGGACTGGGCGCCGTTGCGCTGTGCGGCGGTGAGCTCGTTGAAGGACACCGTCACTGACCGCCCGGCGCCGCCAGTCTGCGCTTCCTTCAAGGAAACACCCGTCGGTGCTTCCGGCGCACCGACCGCCCGGCGGGCATTGGACTGCGCACTGGCCTCGCCCGAGCCGGCTTTGTTCCGTGCCGTGACCGAGTAGGTGTACGCGGTTTCCGAGTTGGGTGCCGTCACCGTCTGCGAGGTCGCGTTCACCGCCGGGAAGGTCCGGTTCAGCTTCCCGCCCTGGTATTCGCGGACGGTGTAGTCAAGGATCTCGCCGCCGTTGTTGGACGGTGCTGACCAGCTCACCTTCAGCTGGCTCTGGTCGCCCACCGACTTGACGCGCTCGGTAGCCGGCGCGGTCGGCGCGGCCGGTGGCCCGGCGGGTACCTCGGAAGCTGAGTAGGCACTGAACTCACTCGGTTCCGGCGCCCGGTTATGCGCCCGCACCCGGACTTCGTAGGCTTGGCCGTTTTCCAGCCCCTCCCACTTGTAGCTGGTTCCGGTCAGGCCCGTCTTCTGCAGTTGGCCGTTCGGCGGTGCCGGCGAGATCTCCAGCGTGTAGCTCTCGATCGCCGAGCCCTCGTTCTCCGGTGCGGTCCACGAGACGTTCAAGGACTTGTCGCCGAACTTTAGCTGCGGTGCCGCCGGTGTTGCCGGCCGCACGTCCGGCCGCGCCACCGCAGACTCGGCGGAGGGATCGGACGTGCCCACGCTGTTCTCCGCCGTCACCGTAAAGGTGTACTCGACGTCGTTCTTCAAGCCGGTCAATGTACAGGTGGTGGTAGCGCACTGCTGGCTGAATCCCCCACCCGTTGCATTCACGGTGTACCCGGTGATCTGGTCGCCGTTGTCGCTCGGCGCCGTCCAGGACAGGACCACGCTCTGGTTGCGCACCGAATCAACCAGCGGCGTGCTGGGCGTTTCCGGGCGGCCCTTGACCACCAGCGAGATGTTCGCCGTGGCCTGCCGGCTGCCCTCGCGCGTCTTGTCCTCCACCGTGTATTCAACATTCATGGTGCCGGAGAAGTCCGCGCCGGGCGTCACGATGATCCGCTCGCCGTCGATCTCGGCGGTACCGCCGTTGCCGGCGGCCGCGCTCACGATCGTCAGCGGCGTTTCCGGGAACGGGTTGACGTCGTTGGCCAGCACGTCCACCGGCAGCGCTTCGCCCTGCACCGCATCCGGCACCTCGTCGTCGTTGGCCACCGGCAGCGGGCGCGTGGAGGCGGTCGCTGCCACCGTCACCCGGCTGGTCACCTTATCCGAGCGGCCGTCAGTGACGGAGAAATTGACGACGCCGGTGGCTCCCGTTGCGATGTCGGCCTCCGCAGCCACGCGCAGCACGCTGCCGTCAAGGCTGACGTCGAACCCTTCCGGCGTACCGCCTTCGACGGCGAACTGCAGTTTCTCCAGATCCTCCGGGTTCGGGTCGGTGGCCAGCGGGCGCAGATCGTAGCTCACGGCGTCTTCACCCTTGGCCACTTCCAGCGTGCCGGTGGTCAGCTCCGGCGGGAAATTTCGGTCCTTGGCCGGAATCACCTTGGTCATGATGGTCAGCGTGGACTTGAGCCCCTCCGGGTCGGCGGGGCCCGAGCCGTCGGTCACCTCAAACGTGATCGAGCCAGGGCCGGCGTAGTTGATGTCCGCTTTATATCTGAGCGTGCTCTCGTCGGCCATCCAGTCGTCGTCGCTGGTGCCGATGGCACGGATGTTCGCCGCCTCGGTGATCCGCGGTGTGCGGCCGGGACGGACTTCCACCAGCTCGGTCAGGTCTAGCCGCAGCTCCTCCCCGGCGGTCACGTCGAACGGACCGCTGTCCCGCAGCACCGGATACTGCTCGCCCAGCGGCGGCACCCAAATGACCGCGGTGGCCTGCAGGCCGTCCACGTCCCGAACGGTGTACGGGATCAGCTGCACGTCCTCGGTCAGTTCCACGTTGACCTGGCCGTCGGCAACCGTGCGCGCCGTCGGATAGGCGCCGTCCACAATGACCTCGAGGTCCTTGGCCACGCCGTCGGGGTCCTCGTCGTTTTCCAACACCGGAACATCGACGGCGGTGCGGCCTTTGATGTCGGCCGATTCCACCCGGTCGTCCCGGGCCAGCGGCGCCTGCAGCGGCGCATCCTCGCGCACCTGGGCCGTCACGGTACCCACGGCAGAGCCGCCGCGGTCGTCGTCCACCGTGTACCGCGCGTTGACCGTGCCTTCCTCGGTGGGCGTCGTCAGATACACGCGTCCGTCCTCGGCCCTGGCGGCGATCGACTCCGGCGAGCCGACGACCTTGTTGGGGGTTAGGCGGAGCGGGTCGCCGTCCGGGTCGGAGTCGTTCTTCAGCACGTCCACGGCGACGGTCTTGCCCGGCCGGATCTTGATCCCGTCGTCGAGCGCCACCGGGTTCTGGTTGTTCTCCTGTGCGGGGGCAATTCCCACCCGCACCGTGGCCGTGTTGATGGCGCCCAGCCGGTCCTTGACCTGGTAGGTGAATGCGTCTGTCCCGGCGCCCTGCGCAGAGGCGGTGTAGTCGATGTAGTTGGGCCCGGCCACCGCCGCGCCCTGTTCGGGTGCTTTGTGGACACCCGTCAGATACACGGAGTCGCCGTTTGGGTCGATCCCGTTGAGCGGTATGGGGATCCTGACGGTGGAACCGGCGATGGCCCGGGCTTCCTGGTTCTTGGGAGCGGGCTGCGAATTCGATTCATCGTCACGCGGGAGGATGTTAATCCGCAGCTGCGCCGAGTCCTTCTGGGTCCCGTCCGTCACTTCGTAAACCGCATAAACCGTCTTGGCCTGCTGCCCGGCAATGAAACGCACGGTGTTCTCGGCCGTGAAAATGCGGCCGTCGGCGGAATCCGGGGTTTCGGCGAGCTCATCTTCCAGCACCAGCGTGTGGCCGTTCGGATGCGTGTCGTTGGCCAGCACGTCCACAGTCACCACATCCCCCACGCGCACAGTGGCGGTGTCGGCCTCGGCCTGCGGCGGCAGCGGCTTGTCTTGAGCGTCCACCGAGATCACGCTGACCTCGCCCGTGGCCGAGGCGGTGCCGTTGGAAACGGTGTAGCCGATCGTGGTCTGCTGATGCAGCCCCTTCACATCGGAGATGCGCAGGATGTTGTGGTCCAGCACTTCGACGGCGACCGGCGCGCCGTTCGCATCCACCGAGGTGACCACCAAGACACCGCCAGCCGGATCGGCGTCGTTGGCCAGCACATCCACCAGCACTTGGCCGTTTTCCGGCAGCAGCGCCACGTCCCGCACCGCTACCGGAGCGCCGTCGTCGTTGTCCTCAGTCGCATCGATGCGGATCAAGCCGGTGGTGCTGGACGGGCCGTTAGTGACCAGATAGGTGAAGTAGTAGGTGTCCGCCTTCTCCGCCCTGAACTTGACCGTGCCGGCGTCATAGTCGGGCACAATCGCGGTACCGGCGGTGGAGCCGGTTTTGGCCAGCCGCAGTTCCCCGCCGTTCGGGTCCTGGTCGTTTTTCAGCGGGGCAATCTGGATTTCCTGCCCCACGGTCGCGGAAAAATGGTCTGCGTTCGCCAGTGGCGGCAGCGCCCCGGGTGGCCGGACGTCGAAAACGACCACGCCTTCGGTGGTTTCGGAACCATCTGACACCCTGACCGCCACGTCCTTCTTGCCGAAGGTCTTGCCCACGTCCTGGAAGGTCAGCAGCCCGTCGGGCCGGGTGCGGACCAGGTCGCCGTCTGCACTATTGGATGCTTCGACCAGGAACAAGTCGTCGCCGTCAGGGTCAATCCAGTCGCTGAGGATGTTCTGGCTGATCTCGCGGCCCTGTTCCACCAAGATGGTGGTCTTCCGCTTCGGTTCCGGCGGCAGGTTGCTGCCCTCGGCGCGGACGTCAATGGCCACCCGGGCGGTATCGGTGCCGCCACGGCCGTCGTCGACCTCGTAGCCGAAGGTGTGCCGGCCGGGAGCCGCGTCCCCGTTGACCATTATCTGCAGGCCAGTGCTGTCGTAGATTCCCTGCACCTCGCCGATGCCCGGGCCGTCGCCGCGCAGGCGTGCGGTGAGCACATCGCCGTCGGGATCTGAATCATTGTCCAGAATGGTCAGCGTGGTGGTGCGGCCGGCCCGGACGCCGAACGTATCGTCCTGCGCCACCGGCGGCTGGTTTTCTTCGGTCCGGTCGGGCAGCGTGTTGACCGGGTTTTCGTCCGCCGAGTCCTCTTCGTCTTCCTCGTTCTCCTGCTCCGGCGGGATCAGATCGCTCCAGTTGTCCACCAGTTGCATGTTTTCGAGCACCAGCCAGACATTGCCGGCGTTCACGTCGTTGAGCACCACCACATCCCGGTTCACCCGGAACACCAGCGACGCGTTCGCGCCGATGCCCTGGATCGGTTGCGCGAGATCATCGGCGTCGTTGCCGCAGTCCCGGAGGTAGTGGTTGATCCCTGCCCACGCCGCGTGCAGGCAACCCGCCAACTGGACCGGGGCCGCCGGCGCTCCGGTGCCTTCCATCGGCAGGATCTCGGCGTCGGAACCGTTCAGCGGCTGCTTGATCAACGCCGATTCGGTAGCCACTGCCACAAACGGGCTCTCGTCGCCGCTTTGCTGCATCACGCCGCCGCGCGCCTCCGGCAACGTGACCTCGCGGCCGCCGGGCAGGACCAACAGGCCGGCCTCGGCGTCGAACACCACAGATTTTTCGCCCACGGCGGCCATCTGCAGGTCCCCGGCTCCGGCGAGCGTGTCCACCCGATCGGCACCCGTCCGTTCGGCTAAACCTTCTTCATTGACTTCGTAGCGGACCACTTCGCCAGCATCCGGATCGGCAACGAAGACGGTGTCCTGCTTCGATACCGTGGCCACGCTGCCCTTGGCATCGGTTAGCAGCGGCTCCGCTGTCTCCTCATTGAAGGACCCCAGCTCGTTGGCCGGGCTGATCCAGATCTGTCCCTTGACGGTATCGGTGATGGACAGCAGCTGATCGCCGAATGCCACCTCCGCGTTGCCCGGCAGTTGCTGCTCCGACCCGCGTTCCATCTGTGCAACGTCCACCGGGCTCAGCATGGCCTGGTCTTGGTTCTCCATGAACACCGTGCCGGCACTCTGCATGACATCAAAGCCGTCACTGTTGGCCCGGAAGCCGCCGTCCAGCACCTGGGACTGGTAGTTCAGGTGGCCGACCATGCCTTGGCTGTTGTTGGTGACCCACACGCCGCCGTCGTTCAGATCCACATCCGCGGTGGGGAAACCTTGGTAGTAGATGGCGCCGCCGACCACCAGGGCGGTCGCAACAGAGAAAGTTGTCGTCGATGCCAGCGTCTTGCGCCGCCGCGTCCACCCCAACATTTTCCCCCGCAATGTCATTCTTCCCTTGTCAGCCCGCGCCATTTCGTTGTGCCCGACCGCAGGCAACGACCCCGCCGGCAGGCACCGAAAGACGGCCCTTGGCATGCCAAGGACCCTTATCGACTATTGCACGTATAACCAAAGAGCGTAAACCCGAGGCATGGGGAGAACTCCCCTCGTGAGCCAACGCCATGCACGACGGCGGTGCTTGCCGTTTGAGCGCTGCCTGATCTTTCCTTGTGGTTCCCTTAGTGTTTCCCTTCTCATTCGCGGCCACTTTGGGTGGAAGTCTGATGCCCTTGGGGCGGGGAGTGCCCGACGTCTTTGGGGCGTGCCTGACCTCTTTGGGGCGTGTCTGACCTCTTCGGGGCGGATGCGTGGTGCCTCTTGGGCGGAGGCGTCACGCCGCGGGGCGGAGGCCTGTCCTTGTGCGGAGCCTGACGTCGCTCCACCGCCCAGGGCTTGGACGCACAACCGTCGACCGGTCCTACACTGGCAGCGCAGAACGGTAGTTATTCACGTCCGTAGGGTCACTCCAAAAACCGTCGGTGGCGGCTTATAGGCTGTTTTCAGTAGCAGTTCTGCAGCAAACGTTGGCCACCGGGTCTGGTTTTCCGGTGGCGTCTGCGGGCTTTGCCCCGCGACCGTTCGTAGTCGATGCCGTGCCCTGGATGGGCATGCTGAAGATTGAGACGCTGAAGATGTTTGATCCGGCAGCACCTGAAACTTCCGCCGCAGCCCCGGCTGGCCCCGGCGCCATGCCTGCGCCCGGATCGACGCCTGCGGCCGCCGCTGCCGGGCCTTCGGCCGACGCTCCCTTACCGGTGGGGTCGGCCGCCGTGAGCAGTGTGGCGGTGTCGTTGCCGCCGGTCGATCTGGAGGCTCCCGTGGAGGAGTTGGTGGACCAGCTCGCCGCCCGGGAGGATGCCAAGGACGCGATCGCCGCGGACCAGGCCAGGCTGATGGTCGCGCTGGAGCAGCGGATTCGGGCCGAGCGCGCCGCCGCCGGCGTTCCCGCCGGGCGGCGGGGTGAAGGGATCGCGAAGCAGATCGGGTTGGCGCGCCGGGAGTCCCCGCACCGGGCGGCCCTGCTGCTGGGCCGGGCCAGGGTCCTGGTCAACCAGATGCCGCACACACTCGAAGCACTGCAAACGGGGACACTGAATGAGTGGCGGGCGGCGATCCTGGTCCGGGAAACCGACTGCCTGAGCCCGGAGCACCGGGCCCGGGTGGACCGGGAGCTGGCCGGGACCCCGGAGCGCCTGCACGGGCTGGGGAACCGGCAGCTGGAGGCCGAAGCCAAACGGATCGCGTACCGGCTGGAGCCTCGGGCGGTGGTCGGCCGGGCTGCGAAGGCCGAAGCGGACCGGCATGTTTCCTCCCGGCCGGAACCGGATGTGATGGTCTCGGTCCGCACCCTGCTGCCGGTGGCCCAGGGCGTGGCGGTGATGGCCGCGCTGCATCAGGAAGCGGAGCGGCTGCGCAACGCCGGGGACCCCAGGAGCCGGGGCCAGATGATGGCCGATACCGTGTTCGAACGCGTCACCGGGCGCAGCACCGCGGACCCGGCCCGGCTCGAGGTGCAGCTGGTGATGACCGACCGGGCGCTGCTGCAGGGCGGGAGCGAACCGGCCTGGCTGACCGGCTACGGCATCGTCCCGGCCCAGTACGCCCGCGACCTGATCCGCCGGCCGCAGGACCCGCCGCCCGAACCCGCCGCGTCCGGCCCGACGGGCAGCGGTTTCGGGCAGAAGGCCCCGCCTGGCGCGGGGACCGGGCAGAAGGCCCCGCCGGCGGGGACCGAGCCGGGCTGGAAGACCGCCCGCGCACAGGCCCGGCAGGACAGGCTGCGGAACCTGAAGGTCGGCGGGGTGGAGGATGTCTGGATCCGGCGGCTGTATACCGCGCCGGGAACCGGGCAGCTGCTGGGCATGGACTCCAAGGCACGGAAGTTCCCGGACGGGATCCGCCGGATGGTCATGGCCCGGGACGCGTTCTGCACCGGGCCCTGGTGCGATGCGCCGATCCGGCACATCGACCACATCGTCGCCCACGCCGAGGGCGGGCCCACCAGCCTGGCCAACGGGCAGGGGCTGTGCGAGCGCTGCAACCAATCGAAGGAAGCCGACGGCTGGTCCGCCAAACCCCTCCCCGGGCCCCGGCGCAGCGTGGAGACGACCACGCCGACCGGCCACGCCTACACCTCCGCCGCACCACCCCTGCCCGGCACGCCATTCCAAGTGTCGGCACACCAAGCCGAGCCTGCGGCCAATAAAGCCAAGAAGGCCATGAAGGTATTGGTGCGCCGGCGCAAGGTGCAGTTGGAGCTCGAGCGCGTCAGGCGGCACAAGCGTTCGGCAAGCCGAAGCTAGTCGACGATGAGGCCCTTGCCGGTGCCATGGGCAACGGTAACCGGGTTGACCTCGCCGAAGCCGCGGACGGTGCGGACCTTCTGCGGGATCAGCACAAACCGCTCGTCGCCGGCGAGTGTCGACGCAGTAGTGGCGTCGACCAGCACGGTCCCGGGTTCGGCGAGTGTGGTCAGCCGCGCGGCCAGATTGACCGTGGGGCCGTAAATATCACCCAGCCGGGAAAGTACCCTGCCCCACACCATGGCCACTCGCGCTGAGGGCAGCAAATCATCGTCGCCGATCGCCTTGGCCAGGGCCAGCGAGATTTCGGCCCCGGCCTGCGGTGAGGACGCAATGTAGAGGACTTCGTCGCCGATCGTCTTCACCAGTCGCCCGCCGCCCACCGAAATAATCTCGGCACAACGGTTCTCGAAGCGCTGGACCAGCTGGGCGAGGGTCTTCTCGTTCATCTGACGGGACAGGCTGGTGTAGGAAACCAGGTCCGCGAAGCCCACGGCACGCAACAGGGGCAGCGAGTCCTCGTCGTCCGCGCCCGTGCCTGCCCCCAGGCCGGCCTCGGCCCGTACGGTCAGACGGGCCACCCCGGCATTGAGCTGGCGGCGGTAGGAGTAGACCAGGACCTTCTCCAAGGAGTCGATCAGGTTCGGCAGCTCATGAACCAGCCGCTGGCGGGCCTGGGCATCGGTGAGGCCCCGCTGGTGCACCATCTCTTCCACCAAGGCCTCGACCTGCCAGACCACCATGCGGTCGGTCATCTGTCCTACGGACCGGGTGATTGAGATGGCCGCGTCCTCGGTCAGGCGCTCCTCGCGGACCAAGTCGATGATGGTGGTCAGCGCGTCCAGGTCTGCCTGGGTGAAGGCGAGATCCTCATCTCCGAGGTTGGCGAATCCCAAGGCGCGCCAGATCTTCCGGGCCGACAACAGGGATACCCCGGCGCCGGCTGCAACCTCGCGGCGCTTCATGGTCCGTTCCGAGCCGAGCAGCCGGATTTCAAGGTCCTTGATGGCCTGCCGGTCCACCTTCCCGTTGGAGCCGCCGGCGGGAGCGGTCTGGGCGGGCAAAGGCACGCGGGGCATGGACAACGTCAACGGCTCGGGTTCGCCGGCTGGGTGTCCCCCGGTGGTCCGTATGTCTTCCGCTACCGGCTCGGCTTCCAGAATGGGTTCCGGGTCCTCCGGGCGGGTCTCTTCCAGCTCTTCGTCCGGCTCGTCCGCGGCCGGCGGCGGTACTTCGCGGCGCAACAGTTGGGGCAGCTCGGGATCCCGCGGCACCGGTAGCCGGCGCGGTTCATCCTGCGCGCTGCTGATGTCCATCCTGTGCATCCTCCTCTGTCAGCTGTCCCAGCTGTTCCACTCGTTTTCTGTTTCCATGTCTACACCATCGAACATGGCGGTGCGCGGCAGCTGCTCAATGGCCTCCACCACCAGAGCCCTGAACCGAAAGACCTCCGGTACGTCAACTATCCGACTGGTCCGCCCATGTCCCAGGTCGATGGTGAGGTTGCCGCTGCGCAGCGTCCGCTGCATGATCGACTGCTCGCTGTGCAGCTCGGCAATGGCCGCCAGCAGCAGCTGGCTCTCATGCCGCCGGCCCATGCCCCGTCGGACGATGAGCCTCTTGCTGGTGAGCAAGTACCGGGTACTCATCCACCGCAGCAGCGGCAAGAGGAACAGGCGTGACAGCAGCGCCGCCATCACCACGGCCAGTCCGGCGAGCAGCAGCGGGCGCCACTCGACAATCCAGGCCGGCGGGTTGGAGCTGCTCAGGTTCGCCAGCAGATAGAAGCCAACACCGAGCACCAGCATCCCAGCCGCCACCGGCACAGTCAGCTTCCGGGCCTGCGGCCGCGTCATGACAATGACGCGTTCCCCCGGATCCAGTTTCAACCGCAACGCGGCTCCCGGATCCGGCAAGGGGTCCAGGTCAACTCACGGGCCTTCGTGCGGCCGCAGGTGCACGACGTCGCCGGCCGCCACAACGTGTTCGGTGCCTTCAGCATCACGAATCTTGACGGCCCCGTAGGCGTCAAGGCCGAAAGCCTCGCCGATGATCTGTTGGCCGTCCGGAAGCTCGGCCCGCACCTGCTGTCCCAGCGTGACCATGACGTCTCGCATCCGTGCGAGGAGGCTGGATCCGTCGTTCCATTCAGCTGCCGGATCACCGTTGACGTCGCAGAATTGCCGGTAGCGCTTTGCGAAGATCCGCACATAGGACATCAGCAGAATGTTCCGGTCCGTTGTCTGCCCCTTTTCCAGTGCAACGCTGGTGGCGGTGGGAACAGGTAGCTCATCACGGGAGAGGGTGACGTTCAGGCCAGTGCCCAGCACGACGGCGGGGGGCGAGCCGTCCGGGTAATTGACGACTTGGGCCAAGATGCCGGCGATCTTTCGCCCGGAGACCAGCACGTCGTTGGGCCATTTGACCTCTGCCTTGAGCTGCGCGTACTCGCCCAGCGCCTCCGCCAGCGACGCAGCAGCCAAGAGCGAGAACCAGGCGTAGCTCTGGGTGGGCACCGGGTTGCCGGCGCGGTTGAAGGGTCGCAGCAGGATGCTCACGATCACCGATGAGCGGGCCGGGGCAGTCCATTGGCGTTCGAGTCGGCCGCGGCCGGCTGTTTGCTCCTCGGCAATCAAGATGCTCAGGTCCGACCAGCCCACCTTGTCAGCCACCGCCCGAGCGGCCAGATCGGTATTGGTGGAGCCGGTGGATTCCACCAGTTCAAGCTTCCGGTACGGACCCAAGGGGGCACAGAGAGCGTCGCTGAGACCGTCAAAGTCCAGGGCGGGTCGGTCGACGTCGGAAAAACTCTGGCTCATGTGTTCCATCCTACTGATCGCAGGCAGCTGAGGGGCTGCGTCGGCGGGGCCGTGATCCCTTCGGTCTCCTGCTGGCACCCGTTGAACGCAAGTGGTGGCCAAAAGCAGCGGCGGCGAAATTGTAGGGTTCCTACAGCAGGCGCCCCGCTGCTGCTCACTAGACTTGGTTCAGCGACGCGCCTGTGCTCCGCTGTTTTGTACGAAACCTACTTAATTGCCTGCAGGCCGCCAGCGTCCGACACCCTCGGCAGAATCCGGAGATTTCATGAGCCTCGATCAAGACCTTGACCTGCAGACCACTGCAGGCAAGATTGCGGACTTCCGCCGCCGCCAGGCGGAGTCCCTGCAGCCCTCCGGCGCCGAGGCGATCGAGAAGCAACATGCCCGTGGCAAGAACACCGCCCGGGAACGGATTGAGCTGCTGGTCGACGAAGGTTCCTTCGTCGAATTTGACGCCTTGGCAACGCACCGGTCCACCGCCTTCGGGATGGAGAAAAAGAAGCCGCTCGGCGACGGCGTGGTCTCCGGCTACGGCACCGTCGATGGGCGCCTGGTGGGGGTGTACAGCCAGGACTTCTCGGTTTACGGCGGATCGCTGTCCCAGGTCAACGGCGAGAAAATCGTCAAGGTGCAGGAATTCGCCCTGCGTAACGGCTGCCCGGTGATCGGCATCAACGACGGCGGCGGGGCCCGCATCCAGGAAGGCGTGGCCTCGCTGGCCATGTTCGCGGACATCTTCCGCAACAATGTTGCCGCGTCCGGCGTTGTGCCCCAGATCTCGCTGATCATGGGCCCGTGCGCGGGCGGCGCCGCCTACTCCCCCGCGCTGACGGACTTTGTGGTGATGGTGGATAAGACCAGCCACATGTTCATCACCGGGCCTGACGTGATTAAGACCGTCACCGGTGAAGAAGTGGACATGGAGACGCTGGGCGGAGCACGCCAGCACAATGCCACCACCGGCACCGCCACCTACCTGGCCGCCGACGAGTCGGATGCCATCGAATTCGTCCGCGAACTGCTCGAGTTCCTCCCCTCGAACAACCTGGCCGAGGCCCCGCCGCTCGAATTCGATGAAGTACTCGAAATCACCGACGACGACCTGACCCTGGATGAGCTGATTCCGGACTCGGCCAACCAGCCCTATGACATGCGGACCGTGATCGAGCACGTCGTCGACGACGGCAACTTCCTGGAGATGCAGTCCCTGTACGCGCCGAACGTGATCATTGGCTACGGCCGCGTCGAAGGGCACACCGTCGGCATCGTCGCCAATCAGCCCATGCAGTTTGCCGGCACGTTGGATATCAACGCCTCGGAAAAGGCGGCCCGGTTCGTCCGCCACTGCGACGCCTTCAATGTCCCCATCCTCACCCTGGTGGACGTGCCCGGCTTCCTGCCCGGCAAGGACCAGGAGTTCAACGGCATCATCCGGCGCGGCGCCAAGCTGCTCTACGCCTACGCCGAGGCCACCGTGCCCAAGCTGACCGTCATCACCCGCAAGGCCTACGGCGGGGCGTACATCGTGATGGGCTCGAAGAAGCTTGGCGCCGACCTGAACCTGGCCTGGCCCACGGCGCAGATCGGGGTGATGGGTGCCCAGGGTGCTGTCAACATCCTTTACCGCCGAGACCTAGCGGCCGTAGCTGCAGATGGCGGCGACGTCGAGGCCCGCCGGCAGGAGATCATTGCGCAGTACGAGGAAGAGCTGCTCAACCCTTATCAAGCTGCCGAACTCGGGTATGTCGACGCCGTGATAGCGCCGTCGGACACCCGCCTCCAAGTGGTCCGCGGGCTGCGCGCACTGCGCGACAAACGGGCGACCATGCCGCACAAGAAGCACGGGAACATTCCGCTATGAGCACTCGGCCAGAAACTGTAGCAACCGTATCCGGTCCCGCCGGACTGCAGCACGGCGACGATGCGGTGCGGCTGCCACCCCTGCTGACGGTGACCAAGGGCAACCCGACGCCGGAGGAACTCGCAGCCCTGACCGCCGTCGTTGCCGCCCTCCAGTCCTCCGTCCAGGCGGGCACTCCGTCGCGCCGGGCCCGGCGTCCCCGCCGTCCGCTGCTGAGGCCGTTCGTCTCGCATGGACCCGGAGCCTGGCGGCACACCTTCCGTTAAGTCATTCCGACGGCGGGGTGGATTCGCGCGGATCCATCACGGTGCCGAGGAAAACCGGAAAACCTGTGGGCAGGTGGATGATCTGGTAGAGGAAGGGCCGGTCAAACGAAAGCTCGATGTCGGGCAGCGGCGGCAACGAACCGGACAGCACGTCCAGTTCGGTCACAGCCGCGGCGATTGTTCCCTTTTCGCCGACGGTGATGTTGGCCTGCTGTGCCGCCCCGGTCACTGATGCGTCCGGCTGGATGGCCTCCAGGTTCGGCGCCGGGCCGAAAGTCTCGCCGAGTCCGAGCCCGCGCAGGACCGGCAACAGGTCCTGCCGGTGTGTGTGGTTCCAGCGGGGCAGCTCGAGAACGACCATGGCCTCGTCGGCGCCGTCCATCACCGTCGCCACCTCCACCAGTCCGGCCTGGTGCATGACCGGCGTGCCGCCGTCGGGCAGGATGAGCCGCATGAGGAACCCGTCGGCGTAGGGCAGGTCCAGGCCTTGCCAGCCGTTCCCGCGGGCGTACCAGGCCTGGACCAGGTTGCCCATCATGGGCACGGAAACCCGTTCCCCCGCCGCGGTGGTGAAATCTGCGTCCTCAGTGGCCGACGGGTCAAACGGTTGCTCCCAGGCAGCCGCGAAGTACACCGCGTTGAGCAGCGTCAGCGTGCTGTCCGGGCTAAAACTGCCCGGTGCTTCGGTGATCCGGCCGCCGGTGTGGTGGTCCACCCATGCGTCCATGGCCTCTTTCGTCGACGGATCGGAATAGTCCACCGGGTAGACGCCGGAGCCGTAGTGCTCCGCCAGAATGCGCAGGTAGTTCTCGCCGGTCGGCGTCTGTGCGTCCACGAAGACTCCGTTCGCCAAATGCATCAGCGGCCGGTTGGGCGGTTCATCCTCATCGACCGAGCCGGGGTCGCCGTCGAACTCTTCCCACCGGGCCAACAGGGAGTTCAAGGCAGCGTCCAGGTTCCGCTCCGGCAAACCCAAAACCCTGTCCATCTCGTCGGCGGTGGTGCTGCCGGCGCCGGCACGGAGCATCGCCACGGCGTAGAGCAGACTCGCCGGGGACGTCACCTGGTTCCGCTCCGGAGCAGCCGCGAGCATGGCTGCTCCCAAAGCGAAGGCGGATCGCCGCAATGTGTCGATTTCCGCCGGAAATTCGCTCGCCGCGTCAGCCCGGGCAACCCCCTCCGCCCGCAGCAGTTCGGGAGGCGCCGCGCAGCCGCCGAGCATAACGACCGGCGCCAGCCCCAAAGCGGCAAGCGCCGCCGTCGTCCTTCTTTGCACCATGTTCTCCTGACTGTTGACCCCAACCTAGGCGTTGGCGAGGATCGGTGCCAGATGCCCCTAGCTACGATCCGATGACAACTGGAGCCAGACCGTGATTCGAGGCGCTGAAGAACCGCCGCCGCAGCGTTACGTGGCCCAAGGCAACGGGTTGCCGGTAGGCTCTCGGTGTGACTGAGCAGACATCTGAACTGACCAAGACCCCGAAACCCGGGCGCATTCCGTCCGCCATCGACGCCGTGGCGGACGCCTACACAGCAGCCCTGTTGGAGCTGGACCCATCGCTGGCAACCTCGCTGGGCATCCCCGGACACGAGACCGAGTATCCCGACTTCTCGCCGGCCGGCGCCGAGGCCTTCGCCGAGGTCACCCGGGAAGCCCTGCGGCGGCTGGAGGACCTGGAACCCACCGACCACGTTGACCGCGTTACGCTGGACGCGATGCACGAGCGGCTTGGCCTCGAACTGGAGATCCACGAGACCGGCTGGAACCTGGCCGACCTGAACAACATCGCCTCGCCGGCCCAGGACATCCGCGCCATCTTCGACCTGATGCCCACCCGGACCGCCGAGGACTGGAACAACATTGCCGGCCGGATGGCCCACGTCCCCGATGCGATCGCCGGCTATGTATCCTCCCTCCGCGAAGCCAAGGACCGCGGGCTGGTCGCTGCCAAGCGGCAGGTGCGCATTGTCATGGAGCAGACCGGAGCGTATGCGGCCGAGGACGGCTTCTTCCGGACCCTGGCCGGGCAGGCTGCGGCCGAAGAAGGCGAGCTGTCCCAGGACCTGCGCGACAGGCTGGCTGCGGCCGCCGAAGCCGCGGCCACTGCCTACGGCCAGCTTGCTACCGTGCTGGAAACCGAGGTGTTGCCGGCCGCGCCGGAGAAGGACGCCGTTGGCCGGGAACGCTACGCGCTGATGTCGCGCCGGTTTCTGGGTTCGGCGGTGGATCTGGAGGACACCTACGCCTGGGGCGTGGCCGAGCTGGACAGGATCATCGCGGAACAGGAAGCCGTCGCCGGGCAGATCCGGCCCGGCGCCAGCATCGAAGAAGCGATGGAACTGCTGGACGCTGACCCGAAGCGGCAGCTGCACGGCACGGATGAATTGCAGGCCTGGATGCAGGACCTGTCCGACAAGGCCGTGGACGAGCTGTCCGGACACTTCGACATTTACGAGCCGATGCGCCGGTTGGAGTGCATGATCGCGCCGACGCACGAAGGCGGCATCTACTACACCGGCCCCAGCGATGACTTTGCCCGGCCCGGCCGCATGTGGTGGTCCGTCCCGGAAGGCGAGGACAGCTTCACCACCTGGAAAGAAACCACCACGGTCTACCATGAGGGCGTTCCCGGCCACCACCTCCAGATTGCGACGGCGACCTACCGCCGCGAGCTGTTGAACAACTGGCGGCGGAACATCTGCTGGGTCTCCGGCCACGGCGAAGGCTGGGCACTGTATGCCGAACGCCTGATGGACGAGCTGGGCTACCTGGCCGACCCGGGCGACCGGATGGGAATGCTCGACGCGCAGCGGATGCGCGCGGCCCGCGTGGTGTTCGACATCGGAGTCCATCTGGAGCTGGAAGTCCCCGAACGCTGGGGTTCCGGAACCTGGACTCCGGAGAAGGGCTACGAGTTCCTGCGCCGGAACATTGCGATCAGCAAGGGCCAACTGGACTTTGAGTTCACCCGCTACCTGGGCTGGCCGGGCCAGGCCCCGTCCTACAAGCTGGGCCAGAAGCTCTGGGAGGAAATCCGGGACGAGCGCCGGCGCCGGGAAGGCGCTGCGTTCGACATCAAGGCATTCCACAGCCAGGCGCTGAACATCGGCTCGGTCGGGCTGGATACCCTGCGGCGCGCGCTGCTGGGCGACGAACCGGTTCCAGCAGAAAGCTGACAACCGCTCAACCTGCGCGGGCAAACAGGAGGGCCGATGCATCCCCCAACGGTGCACCGGCCCTTTCCTGTGCCGGGTCCCTTCTGCCCCGTTGGGGGCATACTCTCCGGCGGGAGCAAGCTCCCGCCCAAAATCGTACGGTCAGGCAACCGGCTCGGGGAGAACCGCGGCAGTTCTTTACGTTCAGATCACAACGCGGAAACACGCTAAGCAAGGTTGGTTTTCCGGCAGCGGATAGGCTTGGTTGGGTGACCGACCTTCGCCTGATTCTCGCCTCCGCCTCCCCCGCCCGCACCAAACTCCTGACCGAAGCCGGTATCACGCACCAGGTCCTGGTCTCGGAGGTGGACGAGGACGCTGTCACGGCCAGCTACGGGGTCACCGACCCGCATGACACGGCCCTGCTGCTGGCGCGGGCCAAGGCCGAAGCGGTGGCCGCCCTTCCCGAGGCCGACGGCGCCCTGGTGCTCGGCTGCGACTCGGTGTTTGAACTCGACGGCGACCCGTACGGCAAACCTTATGAGCCGGCCGTCGCCCGCGAACGGCTGCGCAAGATGAGCGGCCGGCACGGCGTGCTGCACACCGGCCACTGGCTGGTGGACTGCCGCGCCACCGCCTTCGACTCCGAAGACCCAGACAACGACGCCGGATCGGGTGCCACCGTGGGTGCGGTCGCCTCGGCGGCGGTGCATTTTGCCCAGCTTTCCGACGCCGAGATCGACGCCTACGTGGCCACCGGCGAACCCCTGCAGGTTGCCGGTTCCTTCACCATCGACTCGCTGGGCGGGGCCTTTATCGAGCGGGTCGACGGCGACCCGCATGCCGTCGTCGGGCTGTCAGTCTCCACCCTGCGGCGGCTGCTGGCCAATGCCAACGTGCAAATCACCGACCTCTGGAACTGACCCGTCGGCGGTCTTTGTAGGACTCCTACAAAGAACACCCCTTGCACACGCACAAACGGCATTATTCATGAGCGATTCCCGCAAAAGCAGGCTAGGCTCCTCAAGGATAGAAGGAGCTTTGAATGACCCAGCGCATCACCAAGGTACTGATCGCCAACCGTGGTGAAATTGCCGTCCGCATAGTTCGCGCGGCACGCGACGAAGGCATCGCCTCGGTCGCTGTCTACGCCGACCCGGACCGGGATGCCCTGCATGTCCGGCTGGCGGACGAAGCCTTCGCACTCGGCGGGAACACTGCCGCCGAATCCTACCTGGTGATGGACAAGCTCCTGCAGGTGGCCCAGGCTGCCGGCGCCGACGCGGTCCACCCCGGCTACGGCTTCCTGTCCGAAAACGCGGAGTTCGCCCAGCGGGTCATCGACGCAGGCCTGACCTGGATTGGCCCCTCGCCCGACGCCATTTCCCAGCTGGGCGATAAGGTCCAAGCACGGCACATCGCCGAACGGGTCGGCGCTCCCCTGGTGCCCGGCACGCCTGATCCGGTGGCGAGCGTGCAGGAAGTGCTCGATTTCGCCGATGCCCATGGCCTGCCGCTGGCCATCAAGGCCGCGTACGGCGGCGGCGGCCGCGGCATCAAGGTGGTCCGTGACCGCCAAGCGATCGCCGAGTCGTACGAATCAGCGGTACGCGAAGCCACGGCGGCGTTCGGCCGCGGCGAGTGCTTTGTGGAGCGCTTTTTGGACGCTCCGCGGCACGTGGAAACGCAGTGCCTGGCCGATGCGCATGGCAACGTGGTGGTGGTGTCCACCCGCGACTGCTCGCTGCAACGGCGCAACCAGAAACTGGTGGAGGAAGCCCCGGCGCCCTTTCTGTCCGCCGAGCAAAACGAACGCCTCTACGCAGCATCCAAGGCGATCCTGCGCGAAGCCAAGTACCAGGGCGCCGGCACGTGCGAATTTCTGGTCGGCCAGGACGGCACCATTTCCTTCCTGGAGGTCAACACCCGCCTGCAGGTTGAGCACCCGGTCTCGGAAGAAGTCACCGGGATTGACCTGGTCCGCGAACAGTTCCGACTGGCCCGCGGCGAAGAGCTCGGCTACGAGGATCCGGAAGTGCGCGGCCACTCGTTCGAATTCCGCATCAACGGCGAAGACCCCGGCCGCAACTTCATGCCTGCCCCTGGCGTGGTCGAGACGCTGCGCCTTCCCACCGGCCCCGGTGTCCGGGTTGATTCGGGCATTGAAGCAGGCGAAGTTGTCGGCGGAAACTTCGACTCCATGCTGGCCAAGCTGATCATCACCGGCAGCACCCGCACCCAGGCCCTTCAGCGGGCACGCCGGGCACTGGACGAGATGGATATCGGCGGCATGCCTACCGTGCTGCCGTTCCACCGCGCCGTCGTGGCCGACCCGGCGTTCGCCCCCGAAGACGGGGCGTTCAGCATCCACACCCGCTGGATCGAAACCGAGTTCCACAACGACATTCCTGCCTTCCAGACCACTCCGGCGGCCGCCTCAGCCGACGAGGACGGTGAGCGCCAGCGCGTTACCGTCGAGGTCGGGGGCAAGCGTCTGGAAGTCGTGCTTCCTGCGGGCCTTGGCTCAGGCACGGGATCCGCCGCCAAGTCCAACGGCAAGCCCAAGCGCGCCCGCGGCGGGCGTTCCGGCGCGGCCGCGGGAGCGGCGGCGAGCGGTGACGGTCTGGCCTCGCCCATGCAGGGGACCATTGTCAAAGTTGCCGTAGCCGAAGGCGACACGGTCGCTGAAGGCGACCTCGTCGTCGTACTCGAAGCGATGAAGATGGAACAGCCGTTGACGGCGCACAAGGCCGGGACGATTTCGGGGCTTTCTGCCAAGCCCGGGGACACAGTTTCGGCCGGCGCGGTGCTGGCCACCATCGCCGACTAGAGGCGTTTTTCCGGGGCGGACTGTATCAGCCGTTGTAGTTCTGTCACGTTTTAGGTATCAACTGGGCGAGGGAACTTATAAGCAGGCTGTCTATGCTGTAGCGTGATGGTTACAAGGAGCAGGGCCCGGCTTGTTCGGGAGAAATGAAGTATCACCTACGTAAAGGAGATGCACGTCATGGGTTTTCTAGCGTTCCTCTTGCTTGGACTGATTGCCGGAGCCATTGCCAAGCTGATCCTCCCCGGGCGGCAGGGCGGCGGCTGGATCGCCACCCTGATCCTGGGCGTCATCGGCGCCCTCTTGGGCGGATGGATTGGCGGCATGGTGGCGAGTGTCGACATGAACGATTTCTTCAGCCTCGCATCGTGGATCTGGGCCATCATCGGAGCCCTGATCGTGCTGGTGATCTGGGGCTTCATCACGAACAGGAGGAGCAGCACGGTCTAACTGTGGCCGCTTGAACTGCTCCTTCAGCGGCACCCGGCCCGCCGTCCCCCACGGGGCGGCGGGCCTTTGCTGTGCCTGCCTCTTCCTGCTTGTCCGTGTTGCCTGTGCCCGCAGAGGCGTTTGACCCTCCCGCTGCCGGTGTTTCCCGCAGGTTTCCCACAAGGTGACCTGACAACCTCCAGACCAGCGGCCACGCCGGCCCGGGCACGATGCCGGCAGCAACGGCCATAGCTTTGCTGGTCCGGCACCCCTAGCGCCGGATCCCGGAGATGACGGTTCAGAGGAGGACTGGATCCACAAAGCACGGGAGGACCCGCGGCACCAGCCGCGAGTCCTCCCGTGTGTCCAGCGGACCAGTCAGCTCGACTGGTTCTCGTAGTCCATGTCCTTGGTTTCCTTGCTCAGCAGCAGTGCGATCAGGGTCAACACCGCAGCTGCACTGAGGTAGAGGCCAACCAGGAAGGTGCTCCCGTCCGCGGCCTGCCACAGCGCCACGGCGATGAAAGGCGCCACGGAAGCGCCGAGGATCGACGAGAAGTTGTAGGCCACGGCGGAGCCGGTGTAGCGCACGTTGGTCGGGAACAGCTCCGGCAGAATCGCCCCCATCGGCCCGAAGGTCAGGCCCATCAGGGTGAACCCGATGATCAGGTGCGCCATGGTGCCGGCAAAGCCACCGCCGAACAGCGGCACCCAGAGGAACCCGAAGGCCACAATGCCCAGGGAGACCCAGATCAGGGTCTTCCTCCGGCCGTACTTCTCGGCGAGCGGGCCAGCCACCAGAGTGAAGATTCCGAAGAACACCACGCCGATGATCAGCATCAGCAGGAAGTCATTGCGGGCATAGCCCAGACCGGCAGCAAAAGTGTCCGGGTCGAACGGCTTTCCGGCGGCCTTGGCCGCCGCGGCGGCGTCCTCCACGTTGGTCGCAGCGGTGCCGTAGGAGAGCGTGAAGGTGGTCATTAGATAAAACAGCACGTAGGTGGCCAGCATAATGAACGTACCCAGAATCAGCTGGCGCCAGCTGGTCTTGAACACCCGGCCCAGCGGCAGCTTGGTCACTTCCCCCTTGTCCACTACCTTCTGGAAGGCCGGAGTTTCCACCAGTTTCAGCCGGACCCACAGGCCGATGATCACCATCACGGCGCTGGCCAGGAAAGGAATACGCCAGCCCCAAGACATGAACTGGTCATTGGTCAGGTTGATGCTCAACAACAGGAACAGCGAGTTGGCGATGATGAAGCCGATCGGCGCTCCCAACTGCGGGAAGGTGCCGTAGATGGCCCGCTTATTCGCCGGCGCGTTCTCGGTGGCCAGCAGCGCCGCGCCGCTCCATTCGCCACCGAGGGCCAGGCCCTGGGCGAAGCGCATCACTACCAGCAGTGCCGGAGCCCAGAACGACCAGCCATCCACCTGGGCCGTGGGCAGGCAGCCGATCAGGAAGGTGGCGATGCCCATGGTGAGCAGGGAAGCCACCAGGGTGCCCTTGCGGCCGTACTTGTCACCGAAGTGTCCGAACACAATCGATCCCAGCGGGCGGGCGATAAACGCCACGCCGAAGACCGCAAACGAGCTCAACAGCGCGACGGCGCCGCTGGCATTCGGGAAGAACAGCGCGGGGAAGACGAGCACGGCTGCGGTGGCATAGACATAGAAGTCATAGAACTCGATGGAGGTACCAACGAGACTGGCGACGATAACGCGGCCGCGGGAGTTCACCGGCGCAGCCGGCGCCCCCTTGGTGACTGGTGCTGGTGTGGACATTGAATGATGGCTTTCGCTCGGATGAATATCGGATAGATTCTATGCCAGCGAGTCCGCACTTCGGACAACCATTTCAATATGTGGACACCTATGGTAATGAGCGGTGCGTCACAAAATCTGTGCCAGTTACGCGCCGGGCGTAGGTGAGGAATCGCGGAACGGTGTTTGCTGTTGTGCTGACCACAGCGCGGCCCGGAGGCGCCCGCCGCCATCTGGCCCGAACCGGACAACGCTTGCCGAGGGAGGAGCGTGATCATGGCCGAAGAACGGTCCCGGACGGTAGTGCGGCCGGACGCGACCTTGTCCGTCTACACTTCGGGTCCGCCGCCGGGTGCCGGAGTGCCAACCGTCCTGCTCATCCACGGCTACCCGGATGACCACTCCGTCTTCGCTGCCGTGTCTGCCAAGCTAAGCGCCGACTGCCACGTCATCGCCTATGACACCCGAAATGCAGGAGACTCACGGACGGACTTTAGCCACCGCAGTTCCTTCCGGCTTCCCGTCCTAGTCGACGATCTTTTCGCGGTGATAGGTACCTCCGGCGCCGGGGCAGTGCATCTGGTGGGCCACGACTGGGGGTCGATCCAAGGTTGGGCGGCTATTCAGGACGCCCGTGCCGACGGCCGCATCCTAAGTTTCACCAGCATCTCGGGGCCGGATTTGGGCCACTTTCACCGCTGGTTCCGCCACCGAGCGCGGCGGCCCGCGCTGTGGCCACAGGCACTCAAACAGGCCATTCGAAGCTCCTACGTTGTCGGGTTCCAGCTGCCGGTCCTTCCGGAACTAGCCTGGCGAAAGCTTTTGACCCGCCGTTACGAGCAACTCAGCGGCCGGGGCATCGGCGACAACGGCGCCCGCGGCCTCAGCCTGTACCGGGCGAACTGGCACCGCCGGCAGGCACCCCCGGTCAACGCCGACTGCCGGACGCCCGTGGAGGTGATAGTCCCCATCCGGGACCCGTTCCTTTCGCCGCGCTTAGTGGATGGGCTTGAACAGTGGGTGACCGTGCTGAAGGTCATCGAAGTGGATGGGGGCCACTGGTGGCACGAGGAGGACCCAGACTCCGCCGCCCGGCTGATCAGGAGCTGGATTGCAGACACGAGGGCAAGGCCAGCTGCGCCGAGCTGATGAATCGACGTAGGCCGGCTAGTGACGCAGCGGCCGGCGGGACACTGCGTAGGACGGCTCACGCAACTTCTCGATCCACGCATACATACCGGTATCCGGAAGCCGCTGCAGGATCGGGTCGAACCGGATGGCAGTATCCTGTCCGTTGCTCCCAGGCCGCAATGTCAACGTAGCGAACTGTCGCCAACGCCCCCACGGCTGGGCGTGGTACAGGCCCAGGATCCACTCCTCGCTGCCCAGCGCCTGGCGGAATCCAGCCGGATCCGCCGGAAGCGGCACGAGAGGCCGGAGCGTGCGTGCGGCGAGCTGGACCGGGCCGTGCGCTCCCCGGTACGGCATCAACGTGGTCATGGCCCCGGTCGCCAGGTTTCGCCGGGGCACGAGGAGGAACCGGCCAATCCGGGAGGCACCGGTGGAAGCCAGCAGAATATCCGCCTGTTCGCCGTCGACGTTGACTCGCAGCGCCAACCCGATAATGTCGGGACACCGCGGAGGCAGTCCCACCGACCGCGATAGCCGGGCGACGACGTCGTTGGTCCCTGATCCATCCAGCCACGGTATGCCGCTCGCCGAGTCCGCCCCCCGCCGCTCCAACTGCCCGTCGAGCTGAAGACCGATGGAATGAATGGGCCGCACCGGCCGCAGCCTCTTGAGCACCCGAAAGACAGCGGCAAAAGTGCGCCCTGCCGCCGCGCCGATGTGATGAAGCATGCCCAGCCGCCCTTCCCCCGTCGGCGCGTCAACACCGGGCTGTTCTTCTCCACCCGCTGCCCCCGCGCCATGCACACAGACAGCATACTGAGCATCCGCCCGGCGTGATGCAGGCCCAGGCCCCAGCTATCCTCCCGCGCATACTGTCCGGCCCGGCTGGCATTCTTGCCGCCATGAACAAAGTCGACGTGGTTACCGCCAGCAGCTACGCCAGGACCGCGGGTGGCCGTGGCCCGGGTGCCACCGCCTACCGCCCACGGACCGTGCGTGCGCCCTACTGCCGTGAGCCGTACGTGCGGGTGAAACTGGATGGCACGCTACTTGACGCCAAGGCAGTCTCGTGGGACCGGACCAGCGTGCAGCTGAAGTGGATCGACGCAAAGGGTTCTGCCCGGACGGCATGGGTTCCCGCCGGCAAGGTTCGGCGCATCCACCGGGACGAATCCAGGTGGCGCGACCCCTACGATGACTACGCCCACTACTATCCCGGCACCTGAGGCAGGCAGCCCATGCGGCACAATGGATCGGTGACCGAAACATCCGCACTTGCACAGCCCGCCCCACCTACGACTCTGCCTCCGCTTGATCCGGCCGCCCTTGCTGCGCGGATCTATGCCCAGCTCGCCCAGGAGCTGGGAGTCAACATGTGGCAGGTCAAAGCAGCCGTGGAAATGCTCGACGGCGGTGCCACCGTCCCGTTCATCGCCCGCTACCGCAAGGAAGCCACCGGGACGCTGGACGACGCCCAGCTGCGAGATCTCGAAGAGCGGCTGCGCTATCTGCGGGAACTGGAAGACCGCCGTCGTGCTGTGCTGGAGGCCATTGCCGGCCAGGGCAAGCTGACCGCTGAGCTGGAAGCCGCCGTCAACGCGGCCGACACCAAAGCCCGGCTCGAGGACATTTACCTGCCCTACAAGTCCAAGCGGCGGACGAAGGCACAGATCGCCCGCGAGGCCGGGTTGGAGCCGCTGGCCGTTGGCCTGCTGGAGGATCCGTCGCAGGATCCCTTGGCTGCTGCGGCGCAATTCCTCAATCCCGAGCACGCCATCAACGAGCCGGCGGACGCCCTGGCCGGCGCCCGCGCCATCTTGGTGGAGCAGGTCAGCCAGGATGCCGATCTGGTGTCGGAACTGCGGGAACGGCTGTGGAAGCAGGGCCTGGTCCGGGCCGAAGTGCGCGATGGCCAGGAGGACGCCGGGCAGAAGTTTGCCGACTACTTCGACTTCGCCCAGGACCCCGCCGGCCTTCCCTCGCACCGCGTGCTGGCCCTGCTGCGCGGCGAGAAGGAAGGCGTGCTGAATCTGGATATCAGCGAGGGCAACCCCGCGGATCCCGCGGACTACGCGCAGGCGCGCGGCCGGTTTGAGAACGCAGTCGCATCGCGAATGGGCGTGGCGGATCACGGTCGGCCCGCAGACCGCTGGCTGATGCAGACCGCGCAGCTGGGGTGGCGCCGGATCCTGGTCAAGCTGGCCATCGATCTTCGCGTGCGGTTGTTCACCGCAGCCGAAGACGAAGCTGTCCGGGTCTTCGCCGCCAATCTCCGGGACGTGCTGCTGGCGGCACCGGCCGGAAACCGGGCCACCTTGGGGCTGGATCCCGGGCTGCGCACCGGCGTGAAGGTCGCCGTCGTCGACGGAACCGGCAAAGTGGTGGCCACCGACACCATCTACCCGCACGCTCCTGCCAAAAAATGGGATGAGTCTTTGGCCGTGCTGGCACGGCTGGCCGACAAGCACGCCGTCGAGCTCGTCGCCATTGGCAACGGCACGGCCTCACGGGAGACGGACAAGCTGGCCACCGAGCTGATCAAGCTGATGGGTTCCACCCGCAAGCTGCAGAAGCTGGTGGTCTCGGAGGCCGGTGCGTCCGTGTATTCCGCCTCCGCATTGGCCTCGGCGGAACTGCCCGAACTGGATGTCTCCTTGCGCGGCGCTGTCTCGATCGCCCGCCGTTTACAGGACCCGCTGGCCGAGTTGGTCAAGATCGACCCCAAGTCCATCGGCGTCGGTCAGTACCAGCACGATGTCACCGCCACCAAGCTGGAGCGTTCCCTTAACGCTGTGGTCGAAGACTGCGTCAATGCAGTCGGTGTGGACCTGAACACTGCGTCGCCGTCGCTCCTGTCCCGGGTGGCCGGGCTCGGCACGCAGTTGAGCGAGAACATCGTCGCCTACCGCAATGCCAACGGTCCGTTCGCCAAGCGCGCCGAACTCAAAAAGGTCCCGCGGCTGGGTGAGAAAGCCTTCGAGCAGTGCGCCGGCTTCCTACGCATTACCGGCGGGGCCGAGCCGCTGGATGCTTCCAGCGTGCACCCGGAAGCGTACGGCGTCGCCCGCAAGATCCTCGCCGCCGCCGGCACCACCGCCGCGGCAGCGGCACGAGGCGGCCAGTCCCTGGCCGTACTGGATCCCCAGCAGTTCGTCGACGAAAACTTCGGCCTCCCCACAGTGGTGGACATCATCTCCGAGTTGGAAAAACCGGGACGTGACCCACGCCCCAACTTCACGACCGCGACATTCACCGAGGGCGTGGAAAAGATTTCTGACCTTACTCCGGGCCTGGTGCTGGAAGGCACGGTGACCAACGTCGCCGCTTTCGGCGCCTTCGTTGATGTAGGCGTCCATCAGGACGGGCTGGTCCACATTTCCGCGATGTCGGACAAGTTCGTCTCAAATCCGCACGACGTGGTCAAGTCCGGCCAAGTCGTCAAGGTCAAGGTCTTGGAGGCCGATCCGGAGCGGAAGCGCATTTCGCTGACCCTCCGACTCGACGACGAAGTTCCCGCCGGAGAGCCACGCCGGCCGGAGTCTGCCCAGTCGGGACGTCCCGGAAGTGGCCGTACCGTCAAGGAAGGCTCACGGGCCGGCTCGGGTGGGGGCAGGCCCGGTCGCCGTGACGGCAAAAAGCCCAGCGGAAATGGTGGCCGTCAGGCCGGGACCGGAGCTTCCGCGAACACGGCCATGGCCGAGGCCCTGCGGCGGGCCGGGCTGGGGAGATAGATCCAGCAGCCCCAGCACCTTGCGCTGCCGGAGCACTCCCTCCGGACGATGCACAAGGTGCTGGGAAGCTGTTATCAGCGGATGGTGGACTTGCGGAGACTGGGCCCAGCCTGGTTCGGGCTGTGACCGCTGACACAACTATGGCCGACGCTTCCTAAGATCCGCATGAGGTTTCCGAAAGACTCGCTCAGTTTTCGCTCGGCCGGCCCGGTGCAGCAGCCCCTTGCCCAGGCGGTGCCGGCGACCGCAAAAACCGCCCGCGGAACACCAAAGTGTCGATCAATCTGCCGCGAACACCACGGCACGCACAAGTGGTGCTCAAGAGTTACCCAAGGTTGACCGCACCTGCCCAGGTTGGACTCGGCAATCGCCTACGATAAGAGGTAGTTCGATACCGCAACCAGTTGGAAGGAGCACCGCGCCATGCTCGATTCCGGGCGCCCCTCCGCTTCCGGCTCTGGGGAGGCGGCATGACTGCCGTTGCAGCCGAGGTTCCGCTGGTGTTGGACTACGTGCTGGAGAAACTGGCGACGGATCTCGGCGACCACGACGGCAGTATGCGCCGACGCTTCATCACCAACTACGTGGAGCTGTGGGATCACCGCTACGGCAGGGTGTCTGGTGCGGTGCTGGCACGCGATGCCGACGACGCCATGGATGCCATTCTCAGCTTGAAGATCTCCAGCAGCATGGTCGGGGCAGGACGGCTTGGCCGGATGGCAGAGCATTTGGAAGGGCTGGTCCACGGACAGCTGTTCGATGCAGCTGCTACTCTGCTGGATGAGTTGCGCGTCTGCGGGATGTCGACGACGGCACAGTTGCGCAGCTACCAGCTGGCGCAGTAACCACCGATCGGCCTCGCGCAACGAGTTCGTGCGACACGCGGCGGATGGATGCTGCCCGCTGCACCGTGAATGTGTGGGGTTACCGCTTCGGCGCCAGGCTGTAGCCCACGCCGCGGACGGTCTTGATCCAGCGGGGGGCCTTGGTATCGTCGCCGAGCTTACGGCGGAGGTTGGCCATGTGCACTTCAATGGTGCGCTCGTCGGAGTCTGAAATGTAGCCGCCGGTGTTGTACGGCTCGTTGCGCAAGCGTCGAACCAGATCAGCCTTCGTCCGCACCACGCGTCCGCTCTCCATCAAGGCGTAGAGCAGGTCGAATTCGCTGCGGGTCAGGTCCAGTTCGCGTCCGGAGCGGATGACCGTACGCGCACGGCGGTCCACCACAATCCCGTTGTGCTCCAGCACTCCGTCAGCGGGCGGGACCGCCGCGGCCAGGACTGGCTCGACGGCGGCCGCGACCGCAAGCGCCGTCCCGCCTCCGGCAGCGGCCGGAACCGGTGCGCCGACGGACGGCGACAGCTGCAGGTCGGATTGCCCGCCGTCGCCCAGCCCGGCAGCTGTGAGGGCGGGTTCCGGCATTGCAGCGGCGGCAGTGGCCGCCACCCCGGGCGCCGCCCCGCTGGCCGCGCCGCCGTCGTTATCCTTGGTGGTGCGCGGGCGCCGCAGCATGGCGGTGATCCGGGCGCGCAGTTCCCGGGGGCGGAACGGCTTGGTCAGGTAATCATCGGCACCGGTTTCCAAGCCCAACAAGGTATCCAGCTCTTCGGCCCGCGCCGTCAGCATGATGATGTAGGTGTCGCTAAAGCGCCGCACCTGGCGGGCGACTTCGAAGCCGTCGATGTCCGGCAGGCCGAGATCAAGGGTGACGACGTCGGGATTGTGGCGCTTGATCGCGGCCACGCCTTCCATGCCGGAGGAAGCAGTATGAACCGTGAATCCGGAGCTGGACAGCACCGTGGAAATCAACTCCCTGATGTCCAGGTCGTCCTCCACAATGACGGCAGTTCGCTGCTCGCTCATTCCTTGTCCCCCAACTAATCTTCTATGATTCATCGTTTCAATCACTACTTATTGGTGATTGTAGTCGCATAGTCAGACAAATTGGTGCACTTAAAGCCGGAATGACGGCGGAAGTCTGCCGCCTAGAGATGGACGTGCAGGCGCCGTGCAGCCTCGGAAATCGAGCCGGTCAGCGACGGGTACACCGTGAAGGTATTGGCGACGTCGTCCACGTGCAGCTTCTGCGTGACGGCCAGCGCGATCGGGAAGATCAGTTCGGAGGCCCGCGGGGCCACCACCACTCCCCCGATAACCGTGCCGGAGCCGCGGCGGGCGATGATTTTGACGAAACCGTCGGAGACATTCATCATCTTGGCCCGCGCGTTGGTATTCAGCGAAAGTTTGATGATGTCACCTTGATACCGGCCGGAGGCAACATCTTCCTCGGTGACACCGACCGTCGCAATTTCCGGACTGGTGAAGATATTGGACGCCACCTGGGTGAGCTTCAGCGGCTTGACGTAGTCGCCCAGCAGGTGGGCCACGGCGATCCGGCCCTGCATGGCGGCCACAGAGGCCAAGGCCAAGACGCCGGTGCAGTCGCCTGCCGCGTAAATGTTCGACGCCGTCGTGCGGGAGACGCCGTCCACCTTGATGTGGCCGCTCTCGGTTAGCGCCACCCCGGCCTCTTCCAGCCCGAGCCCGGCGGTGTTCGGCACGCCGCCGACGGCCAGCAGGCAATGCGAGCCCTCGACCACGCGCCCGTCGGCCAGGGTGACCAGCACGCCGTCGTCCGTCCGTTCCACAGCCGCGGCACGGGACTTGGACAGCACCGTCATCCCGCTGCGGGCGAAGACGTCTTCCAGCACAGCAGCCGCGTCCGCATCCTCCCCCGGCAGCACCCGGTCACGCGAGGAGACCAGGGTGACTTTGGTGCCCAGCATCCGGTAGGCGGAGGCGAACTCCGCCCCGGTCACGCCCGATCCGACGACGATCAGGTGTTCGGGAATCTCGGTCAGGTTGTAGACCTGGGCCCAGTTGAAGATGCGTTCGCCGTCGGGCTTGGCGGTGGGCAGTTCCCGCGGCGTCGCGCCGGTGGCCAGCAGGATGGCGTCGGCTTCCACCGTCTGCGTCCCGGATTCGGTGGTGACAACGATCGCGTTCGGCCCGGAGAGCTTGCCCTCGCCCAGGATGACCCGCACACCGACACGCTCCAGACCGCGATGGATGTCCGCCGACTGGCTTTCGGCGAGCTTGAGCAAGCGGTCGTTCACGGTACGCAGATCGGCGTAGGCAGCCTTCGAGTGCTCATCAAAGCGAACGCCCAGGTCATGGGCGCTGGCCACCCGCCGCATCGCATCCGCGGTGGCGATCAGGGTCTTGGACGGGACCACGTCGGTCAACACGGCCGAGCCGCCGAGCCCTTGCCGCTCGATGATCGTCACCTTGGCGCCGAGTGAATTGGCCACCATGGCCGCCTCGTACCCGCCGGGGCCCCCGCCCAGGATCGCTAGACGTGGGGCACTGAAATCTATTTGGCTAGTCACGCCCTTCATTGTGTCGCATGCCCCCCACGGCCTCAACCTGCATGGCGGCCGGCAGCGGCGCGGCCGCCGTTTTGCGGCCGGCCGGGGACTTCCGGAATGCCCACATCGCCGACGGCGGTGCCGTGCCTTCTGCTTTCAGCAGCAGTTGGGCACCGGGTAGGTTAAGTGCTGTGACTACAGATCCCTTTGAACTGGCAGCTGAGGCCGCCGCTTTCCTCGCGCAGCAGACCGGTGTTGACAGCCATGATGTGGCGCTGGTGCTCGGCTCCGGCTGGGGCGAAGCCGCCGACCTCATCGGCACCACGACGCATACGATTCCGGCCGCGGACATCCCCGGGTTCTCCGCCCCCGCCGTCGAGGGCCACGTGGGCACCATCCGGTCCGTCCTCACCCCGGACGGCAAACGTGTTCTGGTGCTCGGAGCCCGCACCCACTACTACGAGGGCAAGGGAGTGCGGGCCGTCGTGCACGGCGTCCGCACCGCCGCGGCGGCCGGCTGCAAGACCCTGGTCGTGACCAACGGCTGCGGCGGACTCAACCCGGCTTGGGCACCGGGTACGCCGGTGCTGATCAGCGATCACATCAACCTCACCGCCGCGTCACCGCTGGAAGGGGCTACGTTCGTTGACCTGACGGATCTTTATTCGGCGCGGCTGCGTGCTTTGGCCCGCGAGGTCGACCCAAGCCTGGACGAAGGTGTGTACGCACAGTTCACCGGCCCGCACTACGAGACGCCGGCGGAAGTGCAGTACGCCAAGCGGATCGGTGCCGATTTGGTCGGCATGTCCACGGCGCTGGAGTCCATCGCCGCCCGCCACGCAGGCATGGAAGTATTCGGCATTTCGCTGGTGACCAACCTGGCAGCCGGCATCAGCGCCACACCGCTCAGCCACGCCGAGGTCATCGAGGCGGGACAGGCCGCCGGACCGCGGATCTCCCGGCTGCTGGCCGGCATTGTCGCCAAGCTGTGAACCGGGGCGAGATGACCGCGACAACCGACGAGCTCAGGGCCGCTGCCTCGGCCTGGCTGGGGACGGACCCCGACCCGCAGACCCGGCAGGAATTGCAGGACCTGATATCAGCTGCGGACGGCGCTGGCCCGGAGGCGGCAGCGGCCCGGACCGAACTCGCTGACCGCTTCTCTGGCACTCTCGCCTTCGGCACGGCCGGGCTACGCGCCGCCCTGGGCGCAGGTCCGTTCCGGATGAACCGGGTGGTGGTGCGCCGGACCGCGGCCGGCTTGGCCCGGTTCCTGCTGGACACCGCCGACGGCGCCTACACCCCGCGCGCTGTGGTCGGCTTCGATGCGCGCCGGAACTCGGATGTTTTTGCCGCCGAGTCCGCGGCCGTCTTCACTGCCGCCGGCATCGAAACCTTCCTCATGCCGTCGGCCCTGCCCACGCCGGTCCTGGCGTACGCGGTCCGGGCACTGGGCTGCGAAGCGGGCGTGATGGTCACCGCCAGCCACAACCCCGCCAACGACAACGGCTACAAGGTCTACTTGGGCGGACGTGCCGTGGACGAAGGCGGACGCGGCGCCCAGATTGTGGCACCCTACGACGCCGAAATTGCCGCCCGGATCGACTACACCCCGGAGCTGGAATCGATCCGCTTGGCCGAGGACGGCTGGACGGTCCTGCCCGACGCGATCGCCGGCGACTACACCGCGGCCGTGACCGCTCTGGCCAACCCCCGGCTGTTCCCCGAGCGGGAACTGAAGATCGTGCTCACCCCCATGCACGGGGTGGGCGGAGCCACCATGCGGGCCGTCCTTGAGCAGGCCGGATTCACCGACGTCACGATGGTGGCCGCGCAGGCAGATCCGGATCCGGATTTCCCGACCGTGGCCTTCCCCAATCCGGAGGAAGCCGGAGCCATCGACCTGGCCTTGGAGACCGCCGCGGAAGTCGGTGCCGATCTGGTCATTGCCAATGACCCCGACGCCGACCGCGCCGCCCTGGCGGCCAAAGATCCGTCAACCGGCGCTTGGCGGATGCTACGGGGCGACGAGGTGGGCGCCCTGCTTGGCGCGCACATGGCCGCACGTATCGCTGGCCAGGACCAGCTGGCGCCGGAAAACGACAGGGCCGGCCACAGCCGGTTCTTCGCCAATTCCATCGTCTCGTCCCGGTTGCTGGGCAAGATCGCGGCCGACGCTGGCGTGGACCACATGGAGACCCTCACCGGCTTCAAATGGATTTCCCGCGTCCCTGGGTTGGTCTATGGCTATGAGGAGGCCCTGGGCTACTGCGTGGCACCGCATCTGGTCCGAGACAAGGACGGCATGTCCGCTGCCCTGCTGCTCGCGGAGCTCGCCGCCGACCTGCAGGCGTCTGGCCTCACCCTCTTCGATGCCCTCGACGACTTGGCCTTGCGGTATGGGCTGCACGCCACCGACCAGCTCAGCGTCCGGGTGGACAACCTGGCCCTGATTCCCACCATGATGGACCGGCTCCGCGAGCAGCCGCCCTCGTCATTCGCCGGGTCCCCGATAGCGGCCCGCACGGACTTGTCCCTGGGCAGCGAAGCCCTGCCGCCCACCGACGGGATGTTGTTCCTTAGCCAGGACGGTACCCGTGTGATCATCCGGCCCAGCGGTACCGAGCCCAAGCTCAAGTGCTATCTGGAGGTGGTCCGGCCGGTCGAATCCGCCGAGCAATTGCCGAGCGTCCGCGCCGAGGCCGCCCAGCTGCTGGAAGCCATCAAGGCGGAGATCCGCGACGCCCTCGGACTGGTGGAATAACACCCTTTTGCGCCCCGCACGACTGTGGGACCATGCTGCCATGGTCATCGAAGACGACTATTCGCCAGCTTCGCGGGACAGGCACCCCAGCCCCGACGACAAGCCGGAACATCGGGCCTCGGAGGAACACATCCCGGTAGACGACGAGCGCGCCATCGCCCGCCGGCGGAAGGACGCCGAGGACAAACTCGAGGAACACCGGCGCGAGGCCGAAAAGCACGGCCATCCGACGGGCGGCAGGCACTGACCGGTACCGGCCCTGCGTCCCCTGCCGGCGGGGCGGTGCGCCGAGCCCGCACCAGGTGTGCACGATATGCAAGGATGGATGTTCCTGGACCCAGCAGATGAAAGGGATGGCCATGTCTGAAGACAGCACACCCGGATCCGCGCCGAGCGAGACCTATCACGACCCGACGTCGATCGCTTCGGTCATCGACCATACCCTGCTGAAGCCCGAAGCTTCCCGCGAGGACATCCTCACCGTATGCGAGGAGGCGATGCAATACCGCTTCGCCGCAGTCTGCGTGAATCCCCTGTGGACCGCCCTGGTGCACAGCACACTCAAGGGTTCCGGCGTCAAGACCTGTTCCGTCATCGGCTTCCCGTTCGGCGCCACGCCCACCGATGTGAAGGTTTACGAAGCCCGCGGCGCCAACCTGGACGGCGCCGACGAGATCGACATGGTGATCAACATCGCTGCCGCCCGCGCGAACGACCGCGACACGGTCCTGGCTGACATAGCAGCGGTGGCCGAAGCCGTCCATGCCGGCGGCGCCATCCTGAAGGTCATTCTGGAAACCCATCTGCTCTCGGACGAGCAAAAGCGGATGGTATGCGAAGCCGCGGCCGAGGCCGGCGCGGACTTCGTCAAAACCTCCACCGGCTTCAGCGGCGGTGGGGCCACCGCCGAGGACATTGCGCTGATGCGGGATGCTGTCGGGCCGCACCTCGGCGTCAAGGCTTCCGGCGGCGTGCGCTCCATCAACGACGCACGCGCCATGCTCCGTGCCGGCGCAACACGAATTGGCGCCAGCTCATCAGTGGCTATTGTTAAGGGTGAGCAAGCCGCCGGCGGCTACTGATGCCGCATCGCACTACTGAGGAGAAACACCCCATGCCAGCCCATCCCAAGCAGCGCACCCATTCGGGCGAGGGACATTTGGTCAGCAATCTCATCACGTTCGTGATCATCATGCTGGTCTTCTTCGGTTCCCTGTATGCCTTCAGTTTGGAATCGGTGATCGGCCCCATCCCGGCATTCGCCATCGGACTGGGCCTGTTCACGCTGGCCTTCTTCATTCCCAAGCAAATCATGGGGCGGGCCGACACTTACCACAAGGCCTAAGAAGGCATCTAAGCTTTCCCGGGCGCGCAGCCAAGGGCACGGCAGGATCAGCCCCTTGGATGCGCGCCCGGCGCTTTTTAATCACGACGGCGGTGTGCCTGCTCGCGGTCCGCGTCCAAGCCGGTGCGCACTGCTGCCCGGTTCACCGGCGTGTAAACTGGCCTACGGTGTGACGGGAAGTCTGGTCGTCGGGTAATTGAACGAGCCCTCAGGGGCGACCAACCGTCAGGAGCCATGCATGGCCACTCCCCCGCCTCCCGCCCAAAAGACCATCCTCGGCCGCGGCAGCTATCCCGAGTTCCTCCGGATCAGTGAATTGCTGCGCAAGGAAACGGTCGGCGGGATCCTGCTGCTGGTCGCAACCGTCGCGGCACTCGCCTGGGCCAACTCCCCGGCAGCCGACAGCTATTTCGCGATCCGTGATTTCCAGATCGGCATCGAATCCCTGCACCTGAACCTGAGCCTCGGCCACTGGGCTTCGGACGGTCTGCTGGCGATCTTCTTCTTTCTGACCGGCCTGGAACTCAAGCGCGAGTTCGTGGCGGGCGACCTCCGTTCCCCCGCCCGCGCCATCGTCCCCATCGCCGCGGCCTTCGGCGGCGTCGCGGTGCCTGCCCTGGTCTTCGTTATCGTGAACCTGAGCGCCGGGCCCGAAGCCCTGCGCGGCTGGGCCATCCCGACGGCCACAGACATTGCCTTCGCCGTCGCTGTCCTGGCCGTGATCAGCTCGCACCTGCCCAGCGCGCTGCGGATCTTCATCCTGACCCTGGCCGTGATGGACGACCTGATTGCCATCGCCATCATCGCGTTCTTCTACTCCTCCGACGTGCAGTTGCCCTACCTGTTGTGGATGCTGCTGCCGCTGGGCGCCTTCGCGTTCCTGACCCATAGGTTCCCCAAGTTCTTCGCCCAACACCACCTGGCCGCCTGGGTCATCCTGCTTCCGCTCGGCATCGTCACTTGGGCCCTCATGCATTCCTCCGGAGTGCATGCGACAGTCGCGGGCGTGCTGCTCGGCTTCATGGTCCCGGTGCTGCGCAGCAAGAAGCACGGCGGCCCGGACGCCGGCCCCGGGCTGGCCGAGCAACTTGAGCACCGCTTCCGGCCCCTCTCCACCGGGTTCGCGGTGCCGGTCTTCGCGTTCTTCGCTGCCGGGGTGGCCCTCGGCGGCTGGGAAGGCATCAGCCGCACCTTCACCGATTCGGTGGCCATAGGCATTGCGGCAGCACTGGTGATCGGCAAGCCGCTGGGCATCATGCTCACCACCTGGCTGCTGACAAAGTCCACCAAGGCCAGCCTGGATCCGTCGCTGAAGTGGATCGACGTGCTTGGTGTTGCGGTGCTGGCCGGCGTGGGCTTCACCGTGTCCTTGCTAGTCAACGACCTGAGCTTCACCCTCGGCTCCGAGCACCACGACCACGCGAAGGTGGCCGTTTTGGCCGGCTCCCTGGTCTCCGCCCTGCTGGCTGCCGTCCTCCTGCGCGCCCGCAACCGGCACTACCGCCAGGTCGAGGAGTTGGAAACCGCAGATGCCGACCACGACGGCGTGCCGGATGTGTATCAGCAGGACCCGCGCGCGACCAGCTGATCCGGGGTGGTTCCGGCTCGTTTCGGCGGCACGCTGACCTTGAGCAGCGTGCTCGGAGCCGGCACGACGTTCCGCGATTCAATCCCGCAGCGGGCGAAAAGGGAGGCCGCCCGGAGGCGGCCTCCCTGAGCCAGATGCCGGCGTCAAACCGCCGGTGCCGGCACCTGGCCGGACGATGCCTGACCTTACCGAATGGCCTGATGGCCCTTGAACTCCATCTTGGAGCCGGCGCCCTTTCCATTGCCCTTCGCGGTGCCGTTGACCGCCGAAGTGGTCTCCGCGAAAGTCAGCGTGGCGTGCGCAATCGCATCGGCCATCTGTTCAAGAACAACGGGGTCAACGTTGTCCACCGTATCGCAGGGCGTGTGGTAGCAGGGATCATAGGGATCGCCTGCCGTGCCGCCGTAAATGGCTGCTTGTTCCGGAGTCTTGATCCCTTCGGCACCGGTGAACAACCCGCCCGCGGGGATGCCGTTGTTGATGAATGCGAAGTAGTCCGAGCGGCCGTCGAAGGCCGTCGGCTCCGTGGCCAGCCCCTGCGAGGCGAAGTAGTCCTCGAAGATGCGCTCGACATTGGAGGAGCCGTTCGGCCCGGTCTGTCCGAACGCGTCGCCGTCTCCGTCGTAAACGAAGCGGACGGCGTTGGGTGAACCTACCATGTCAAAGTTCAGGTTCAGCGCGTGCTGCTTGATCTCCTTCTTAGTCAGCTGGGAGACGTAGTACTCGGAACCGAGCAAGCCGTCCTCTTCAGCGCCCCAGAAGGCGAACCGCACCCGGTTTCGCGGCTCATCGCCGCTGGCTGCGATCTGGAGCGCAGTCTCCAGAATCGCCGCGGTGCCGGAGCCATTGTCATTGATGCCCGGGCCTTCGGAGACCGAATCCATGTGGGCGCCGACCACCACGGTGCGGTCCGCGCGTCCGGCCGTATCGGCCAAAATGTTGAACGTCTCCGTCTGGACAATTTCGGCGTCCACCGCGATGCGCAGTTCCAGACCTTCCGTGCCGGCCAATTCGGCGCCGAGATCGAAGCTGGTGGTTACCGCCGGGATGGTCTGGGGCGTGCCCAGCGTGCCGGCGAACAGTTCGAGCCGGTCCGGTGTGCCGCCGTTTCCTTGGTTGAACAGCACCACGCCCGCAGCTCCCGCCGCCGCTGCATTCGACACCTTCGTGGCAAAGTCGCAGGTGCCCCGCTGGATCAGCGCGATGTTTCCGGCGGGGAAGCCAGCAAAATCGGCGGTCTCACAACCACTGGTGGACGCTCTGTCCCCCGCCAGATTGATATCCACGGCCGTTACCGGTGCGGTGACGTCGCCGGATCCTGAGTAATCCATCCCGAGGAAGTCCTGTTCCGCCGTGTAGACGGTGGGCGTCGGTGCAACCTGTTCGAAGTCTGCGCTGTTGAGCACAAAGCGTTCGTAGGAGAATGTCTGGCGGACCGGCGTGTATCCGGCGGCTCTCAGTTGCGATTCGATGTACTGCGCCGATGCCTCGTACCCCGGTGTACCCGCGGCGCGGTTGCCGCCATTGGCATCGGCCACGTCCTGCAGGGCCTGCAGGTGGTTAAAGATGTTCTCTGCGGTGACAGCCTCCCGCAGCGCACTGGTATTCGTTCCGTTGTCGGCCTGGGCTGGCAGCCCGACACCGAACGCCAAAGCGGTAGCGGCGGTGATGGCCGCTCCGCGCCTGAGACGGTGGGTTTTCATACTGGTTCCTCCCATAGGTGCGATGACGGACCTCGCTATCCCCGTAGCAAGACCCTGCCCGGAAGCTACCCGATCTGAAGCAATTGCAAAAGAGTTTGTAACTGTTTCGATGCGGAAACGAACAAAAAAGAACTAAATCTGTCGGCGCTGCAGCGCGCGGGCGCCCCGGACTGGTTCGACTACAACTTGATCGAGTCCGGGGTCAACGTTGTGATGTTCATCCCGCTCGGTGTACTAATTCGCCTTGTTGCTACCGTCTGCACTGCGCTGGCTGACGCCTGCAGGAGCGTTGCTGTTTTCCGCCGCCATCGAATGGTGCCAGGAGACGTTCCTGCCCGGCCGTCATACGTCGCTGCAGGACGTCTGGGTGAACACACTGGGTGCCGCGCTTGGCACGGTGCTGGCGTATGCCTGGCTGGAGCGCCGGCGCAACCGGCGCCCAGTAACACGATAAAGTCGAACTAGTCTCTCTCACCGCACAGACAAAGGACCAGCATGCGTATTTCCGTCATCGGGTGCGGCTACCTCGGCGCAGTACACGCTGCCGCCATGGCCAAGCTTGGCCACGACGTTGTCGGCATCGACGTGGACGAACGCAGAATCAGCGAGTTGCAGGCCGGTCGTGCCCCGTTCTTCGAGCCGGGGCTGCCGGAATTGCTGACCGAGGTCCAGAAGACCGGACGGTTGACTTTCAGCACCGAGATGGCGGATGCTGCCGGCGCCGTTGTGCACTTCGTGTGTGTGGGCACGCCCCAGCGCAAGGGCGAGAATGCCGCCGACCTGCGCTACGTCGACGCCGCCTTCACCTCGCTGGCTGAACACTTGAACCCCCGTGACGTGGTTGTCGGCAAGTCCACCGTGCCGGTGGGCACCGCCGCGCGGTTGGCCGATGAAGTCCGGGCGATGGCCCCGGAGGCAGTACTTGCCTGGAATCCGGAATTCCTGCGCGAAGGCCATGCGGTGAAGGACACGCTGACCCCTGACCGGTTCGTCTACGGCGTGCCCGCTGGACCCACCGGCGAAGCAGCCACTGCCGCCTTGGACGAGGTCTATGCGGTGCCGTTGTCGCAGGGGACCCCCCGGCTGGTGGTGGACTATGCAACGGCAGAACTGGTCAAGACGGCCGCCAACTCCTTCCTGGCCACCAAGATCTCCTTCATCAACGCCATGGCCGAGGTGTGCGACGCCGCCGGCGCGGACGTCACCGCCCTCGCCGATGCGATCGGCATGGACGAGCGGATCGGCCGCAAGTTCCTCAACGCCGGGGTGGGCTTTGGTGGCGGCTGCCTGCCCAAAGACATCCGGGCGTTCATGGCCCGCGCCGGCGAACTCGGGGCTGACCAGGCCCTGACCTTCCTGCGGGAGGTGGATGCGATCAACATGCGGCGCCGCACCCGCGTTGTCGAACTGACCCGCGAACTGGCCAGCGGATCGCTGATCGGGAAACGGATCACCGTCCTGGGTGCCGCGTTCAAGCCGGAGTCCGACGACGTGCGGGACTCCCCTGCCCTGTCCGTTGCCGCGCAGCTTCAGTTGCAGGGCGCCACGGTCACGGTCACCGACCCAGAGGCACTGGCGAACGCCAAGCAGCGTTTCCCGGAACTCAGCTATGAGCCGGATACGAAGACCGCGATTGACCGCGCCCATGTCCTGGTGCTCCTGACCGAGTGGAAGGAATACCGCGAACTGGATCCGGCCGCCGTCGCCAACCAAGTCACTGAGAAGAAGATTCTGGACGGACGCAATGTGTTGGACCCCGTGGCCTGGCGCGAAGCCGGCTGGACGTTCAAGGGAATTGGACGCCCGTAGCGTTTTTCCAAGTTCCGCATTCCAGAATGGGCCTGTACAGCCAGCCTGTACGGGCCCATTGCCGCATCCGTTGACAGGGGCCCCGAACAGGAGCATGTTAGGTGGATGGCCAGCGCCAAAGCCGCCGACCCTAGGTCAACATGGGTCGGGTCCAGATGTGCCGGCCGATGGGGGGGGACATCGAATGGTGGTTCGGAGGGGCTTTGCCCTCGCCGCGGCTGCAGCCTTGGGGCTGTCAGGTCTGTCACTGACCGCAGAACCAGCCGTCGCAGCCCCGGATCCGGGCCACCACGTCTATGAGCCCGGCGCCACCACCCTGCACGACGCCTACTTCCCCGACGCCGGTAACGGCGGCTACCAAGCCACCCACTACCAACTGGACCTGGAGTACAACCCGCCCACCGATCAGCTGAACGGCAAGGCCACCATCACGGCGCAGGCCACGCAGGACCTTTCGGCGTTCAGCCTGGATCTGGATGGGCTGGCCGTCCAGTCCGTCAGTGTCAACGGGCAGGGCGCCCGATTTGACCGGACCGGCAGCAAACTCGCCATCACTCCCGCCCGCGGCGTGCCGAAAGGCCACCGCTTCACCGTGACGGTGGAGTATTCCGGCGTTCCCCGCACCCTTGCTCTCCCCGGTCCCGCCGGCTTCATTCATACCGACGACGGCGCACTAGTCACCGGTCATCCGAGCAGCGCCCCCACCTGGTTCCCGGTGAACAACCACCCCAGCGATCCCGCCAGCTACACCTTCAACATCTCGGTGCCGGACGGCTGGCAGGCTGTGTCCAACGGCTTACCGGGCGGAACTGAACAGAAGTCGGGCCGCACCATCTACACTTGGCGGGCACCTGAGCCGCTCCCGCCCCATCTGGCGACCATCGCCGTCGGGCATTTTGATCTGGCGAAGTACACCAAGGACGGCATCAGGTACGTGGACGCCATGGACCCGGCGTTGAAGAAGACGGTCATTCCGCGTAACGGGGACGGTCTAGCCTGGTCGCAAACCGACGACGCCAGCTACAAACGCCTCACCCGCACGGTCAGCGTGCCCGAGGCCGGCGCGGACTTCTCCTTTTGGATGCTGCGCGACACCGAGCCCGGCTGGGACTACGCGTTCGTCGAGGCGCGCACTCCCGGCGAGGACAACTGGACCACGTTGAAGGACACCACCGGATTCGCGGAGAACGGCACCGGGAATTCCTGCCCGGCCTGGCACCAGGTGCATCCGTTCCTGAAGCATTACCAGAAGGACGACGGCGCCGGCTCCTGTTCAGCGCAGGGGTCCACCGGGCAGTGGTGGGCTGCCACCGGGACGAGCGACGGCTGGGAGCATTGGGAGTTCGATCTGGCTGACTATGCCGGCGAGGACGTGGAACTTTCCATCACCTATGCCAGCGACATCACCGGACAGAACGACGGCGTCTTCGTCGAGGACATCAAGGTGTCCGGAGCCGACGGCTCCACGTCCTTCGACAACGACGGCGACCGCTGGGACGGCTGGACTGCCAAAGGAGAACCCAAGGGCAGCCGCACAAACGGCAACGAATGGACGGCCGGGAGCAGCACGCCGCCGTCCCAAAGCTACAAGATCCAGCAGTCGCTGGATAAGCAGCCGAAGATGGTCAAGTTCCTCTCCTCCGTGTTCGGCAAATACCCGCTGAAAAGCGCCGGCGGCATCGTGGACAACGTGGAAGGGCTGGGGTACGCCTTGGAGACCCAGGGCAGGCCGGTCTACCCGATGGATTACTTCTACAGCGAGGCCAGTGGCGACTCATTTATTGTCCGGCAACTCGCCCTGCAGTGGCTCGGCAGCCAGTTGCCCGTCTACCGGTGGCAGGACAGTTGGCTCAACCAGGGCTTGGCAAGCTACGCGCAATGGCTCTGGGCGGAAGATCAGGAGCCCGGGAGCGCCCAGGACAGTTTCGACTTTTATGCGGGCATTGACGCTGCAGACCCGTTCTGGAAGGTAAGGCTGTCCGATCCGGGGGCGGACAACCTGTTTTCCAGCAGCCTGCAGACCCGCTCGGCCATGGCCCTGCACGCGTTGCGCATCGAAGTCGGCAACAAAGACTTCGACAAGATTGTGCGGCAGTGGGTTAAGGACGGTTCAGGCTCCCCGCAGGATTTCCGGAAGCTCGCCGAGGATATTTCCGGCAAGGACCTGCGCCGGCTGTTCAAACAGTTCGTCGCTACCGCGGGGAAACCAGGGGTACTTTAGCGGTCCTCGCCCAGCACCCGCAGACCTTCACGGTAGGCGTCAGCGGTCAGCTCGCCGCGGGCAAACCGCTGGTCCAGAATCTGTCTCGCCGTGCTGCGTCCGTGCGGCCTTTCCATCTTCCCGGCGGCCGCGGCCACCGCAACCGCATCTTCAACACTGCCCGGGCGCAAGCCCATGAAAGCCCGGACCACCAGGACGGCCAACATGCCCACGATGGCCAACAGCAGAATGCCGAACAGCCACGCCAAGCCCATATCTACCATGATGAAGCACTCCTTCGATCACGACGGAACGATGGCTTTAAATCCGTTCCCATAGCGTCAGGATACGCGTCGGTCCCGGGAACAAACAGGGCCAATCCATCACAATAGGATTCCGTCGGCACTGCCTGCTTGGTTGGCAGGATTCCCCCGGTTTCCGCACCGGCACCGCGCCCTGGGCGCCCCGAGTAGCACCGCGCGGCTCCATCTGCTGGCCGCTGGCCGTAAATGATGCGGCATTGAGATGTTCAGCACCCATGGCTTCCCCGGATTCCGCCAGCTCCAGACATAGGATGGCTGTAGGCACCATCCCGTGTAGATCACCGGGCCACTGTGCTGTCCAACCTTCCTGCCCCGGATGCCCGGTTGAAAGTCGAGTTAATGAGCCCCACTGCCGACGGCACGCCCTTCCCGCGCCGCCGCGACGTCCGCACCGGCGCCGCAGAACCAGCCCCGCCCACCGGGATGATCCCAGTGGTCCCGTTGGTCACCGCACCGTCCGGAACCCCCCTGCCTGCCCGCCGCGAGCTGCGCACCGGCCTCATCCAGGTGGTCCCGCCGGCCGCCGGCCAGGCGGGCGGCACCACCCGCTACGTTCGCGCGGAGGTCCAGCCTGAACCCAGCGCCCGGCGAAGCAAAGCCCGCGGGACCGTATGGGCAGTGGGCACCGCTGTCGTGCTTGCCGCTGCGGCTGCCGTGTTGTGGTTCATGTTCGGCCGCTAGGCGTTTAGCCTTCTGCTGCTATCAGCTTGCCCAAAAGCGCGGAGAGTTCGGAGCGCTCCGCTGTAGTCAGGGCGGCAAAGTATTCTTCCGCGTGTTTCACTTGGATTTTTCGGATGGCCTGGCCCATCTCCCGCCCTGCCTCGGTCAGGGCAACCACGGTGGCCCGACGGTCTGTGGGATCAGGCTCGCGCACGCACCAGCCTCGCTCCTCCAAGCCGTCGACGATATCGGTGGCGGACCGCGGTGCTATCCGCAGCCGCTCGGACAGTTCGCCCAGGCGCAACGAGCCATGATGGTTGAGCATGCGCAGCGCGCGGGCTTGCGAGGGTGCCACACCCAGCGGGTCCATTTCTTGCCGAGCGCCCCTCCGGAGCTGGCGCGACACCGCCCAGAAAGCATCTAATAGATTCTCATCAGCCACAGGGAATAGGCTATCAACTTTCCCTGTTGTAGCCTCATAGTGAGGTAACCTCAGCAATAGGGCGTGTTCGCAGCCCCTGCATCATGAAACGAGGTGGTTCCGACGGAAACATTCGGAATGAACCCCGGCCGCGGTCCCCTGAAGGAACCGACGGCCACAGAAAAAGAACAAGCACGGCACGTTCCTCTCAAGCGGATTGTGGCCCTTTTCCGTCCGTACCGAGGACAGCTGACCCTGGTCACGGCCATCATCGTTGCTTCCTCGGCCGCCGCCATGGCCTCGCCGTTCCTGCTGCGTGCCGTCATCGACACGGCCCTGCCCCAGCAGCAACTGCCGCTGCTGGCCTTGCTGACCGCCGGCATGCTGGCCGTTGCGGCGATCACCGCCCTGCTCGGTGTCCTGCAGACCTGGATCGCCACCAAGGTGGGCCAGCACGTGATGCATAGCCTGCGGACCGACGTCTTCTCGCACTTGCAGCGCCAGTCCGTTGGCTTCTTCACCCGGACCCGCAGCGGCGAAATCCAATCCCGCATCACCCAAGACATCGGCGGCATGCAGTCCGTCGTGACATCCACCGCCACCGGCATCGCCACCAACCTGACCACCGTGGTGGCGACCGCCGTAGCCATGGCGGCCCTGTCCTGGCAGCTGTCGCTGATCTCGCTGCTGGTGATGCCGCCGGCAGTGGTGCTGACCCGCAAGGTGGCGAAAGTGCGGCGTGAGCTTACCGCCCGCCGCCAGCGGGAACTGGCTGACATGAATGTGACCATCGAAGAGTCCCTCTCGGTCAGCGGAATCCAGCTGAGCAAGACCTTGGGCACCGGCAACGACCTCGCGGCCCGGTTCTCTGCCTCATCCGAGCGGCTGACCGATCTGGAACTGCGTTCGGAATTGGCCGGACGCTGGCGCATGGCCACCATGAGCATCATCTTCGCCGCGGTACCGGCCGTCATTTACTTCGCCGCCGGGCTGCCCGGGGCCGCGGGGAACATCAGCATCGGCACCGTGGTGGCCTTCAGCGCGTTGCAAGGCGGGCTGTTCCGGCCGCTGCTCGGGCTGTTGAACGTGACCATCACCGTCACCAGTTCGCTGGCGCTCTTCGCGCGGATTTTCGAGTATCTGGACCTGCCGGTCGAGATCACCGAGCCGGCCTCGCCGACTCCAGTGGACGCCTCGCAGGTAGCGGGGCACGTCCGCTTCGAGGACGTCAGCTTCAGCTACCCGGACAGCGAGACGCCGGCCCTCCAGCAGGTGAACCTGGCTGTCCCGGCCGGTTCCACCCTGGCTCTGGTGGGTCCGACCGGCTCGGGAAAGAGCAGTCTGGCCGCCTTGGTGGCCCGCCTGCATGATCCGACGGCGGGGCGCATCACCATCGACGGCGTGGACCTCCGCTCCATGCGCCTGGCCGATCTGACACGCATCGTGGGAGTAGTCAGCCAGGACACCTACCTGCTGCACACCACGGTGCGCAAGAACCTGCGCTATGCCAAGCCGGATGCCAGCGATGCCGAAATCGAGCAGGCAGCCCGCGACGCCCAGATCCACGACCACATCGTTGCGCTGCCGGACGGATACGACACGATCGTCGGCTCACGCGGGCACCGGTTCTCCGGCGGCGAGAAGCAACGCATTGCCATTGCCCGCACGCTGTTGCGCAATCCGCCGGTGCTGGTGCTGGACGAAGCGACCAGCGCCTTGGACACCCAAACAGAGCATGCCGTGCAGCAGGCGTTCGACCGACTGGCTGCCGGCCGGACCACCATCACCATCGCCCACCGGCTCTCAACCGTCCGGAATGCGGACCAAATTGCCGTCCTCGAGGCGGGACGCATCGTGGAACGCGGCAACCACGAAACGCTGCTGGACGCTGACGGACGCTATGCAGCCTTGGCTGCCTGACCAACAGCGCCGCTATTCGGTGAAGACCGCGTCGACCACGCCCTGCGCCCACTCCAGGATCTGCCGGTCGGCCAAGTCCCTGCCGCCAATCCTGGCGGTCTTGGGCTTGGGGATCAGAATAAAGTCCAGCGCAGGTTTCACCTGCGAGCCCGGGTACATCCGGGTCAGCCGCATCACCTTGGACTCCGGCAGTGCCGCCGGCGCGAACTTGATGAAGTTGCCCTGCACCGCCACATCCGTCAGACCGGCGGCCCGGGCCCGGACCCGGAAACGTGCCACGGCAACGAGATTTTCCACCGGTTCCGGCAGCTCGCCGTAACGGTCGGTGAGCTCGGCCACCACTTCATCAATGGCTTCATCGGTTGCCGCCTGCGCCAGCTTCCGGTAGGCCTCCAGCCGCAGCCGCTCCCCCGGCACGTAGTCGTGCGGCAGGTGAGCGTTCACCGGGAGCTCGATCTTCATGTCGGCAACCTTTTGCTCGGTTTCGCCGCGGAAATCGGCCACGGCCTCGCCGACCAGCCGGATGTACAGATCAAAGCCGACGCCGGCAATATGCCCCGACTGTTCCCCGCCGAGCAGGTTGCCTGCACCGCGGATTTCCAGGTCCTTTAGCGCCAGCTGCATGCCGGCGCCCAGTTCGTTGTGCGCCGCCACCGCTTTGAGCCGCTCCAGCGCCACCTCGCCGAGCGGTTTCTCGCCGTCGAACAGGAAGTACGCATACGCGCGCTCCCGGCCGCGGCCCACCCGGCCGCGCAGCTGGTGCAGCTGGGAGAGCCCGTACCGGTCCGCCCGGTCAACAATCAGCGTGTTGGCGTTGGAAATGTCCAGCCCGGTTTCGATGATGGTGGTGCAGACCAGCACGTCGAACCGCTTTTCCCAGAAATCGACGATGATCTGTTCCAGCCGCGACTCGCTCATCTGCCCGTGCGCCACTTCCACCCGCGCCTCGGGGACCAGTTCGCGTATCCGCGCCGCCTGCCGCTCGATGGACGAGACCCGGTTGTGCACGAAAAAGACCTGCCCCTCACGCATCAGCTCACGCCGGATCGCCGCCGTCGTCTGCTGGTCCGTGTAGGGGCCAACGTACGTCAGCACCGGGTGGCGCTCCTCCGGCGGCGTCGCCAGCGTGGACGTCTCGCGGATGCCGGTCAGCGACATTTCCAAGGTCCGCGGGATCGGCGTCGCAGACATGGCCAGCACGTCCACGTTGGTGCGCATCTTCTTTAGCGCTTCTTTATGTTCGACGCCGAACCGCTGCTCCTCGTCCACAATGACCAGGCCCAGGTCCTTGAACTGGACCTCTTTGGAGAGCAGCCGATGCGTTCCGATCACCACGTCGATGCTGCCGTTCTTGATGCCTTCCATGGTGTCCTTGGCTTCCTTGGACGTTTGGAAGCGGGACAACGCCTTCACCCTGACCGGGAACCCGGAGAAGCGTTCGCTGAAGGTCTCGAAATGCTGCTGGGACAGCAGCGTGGTGGGCACCAGGACCGCCGCCTGTTTGCCGTCCTGCACCGCCTTGAAGGCAGCGCGCACCGCAATCTCGGTCTTGCCGTAACCCACGTCGCCGGAGACCAGTCGGTCCATCGGAACTTCGCGCTCCATATCCGCCTTGACCTCGTTAATGGTGGTCAGCTGGTCGGGGGTCTCAATGTACGGGAACGCTTCTTCGAGCTCCCGCTGCCACGGAGTATCCGGCCCGAAAGCGTGCCCGCGGGACGCCATCCGCGCCGAATACAGGCGGATCAGTTCGCCGGCGATCTCCTTGACCGCCTTGCGGGCCTGGCTCTTGGTCTTGGCCCAATCGGAGCCGCCCATCTTGGACAGGACGGGAGTCTCGCCGCCCACGTACCGGGTGACCTGGTCCAGCTGGTCCGTGGGCACGAACAGCCGGTCCCCGGGGGCGCCGCGCTTGGACGAGGCGTATTCCAGCACCAGGTATTCGCGCATGGCCTTGGTGGGTCCCGCCCCGGTGGAGCGCTGCACCAGTTCAATGAACTTGCCCACGCCGTGCTGCTCGTGCACCACGTAGTCGCCTTCGGTCAGCTGCAGCGGATCCACGGCGTTGCGCCGCCGCGACGGCATCTTCCGCATGTCCTTGGTGGAGCGCGCGGAGGCCCGGCCCAGCAGGTCGGCTTCGGTCAGCAGGCCGAGCTTCAGCCCGTCGAAGACGAATCCCTTGCCCGTGCTGGCCGTGGTGATTTCGATAATCCCCGGCTGAGGCTCGTTCTCCAGCGATTCCACCCGCGTGGCCGGGATCTCCGCGTCGTGGAAGAGCTCGGCCATCCGCGAAGCGGGGCCGGGACCTTCGGTGGCCACCACCACGCGCCATTGGTCGCGCACGCGGGAACCAATAAACTCCATCATCTCGGCCACGTCGCCTTGGTAGCCCCTAGGTTCCCGGGCCGCGATGGTCAATGTGTCGATGTCCAGCACGGTTTCGTCGTCCGGGTTGAACGAGGTGATGGACCACCAGGACACCTGATGCTCTCCGGCGGCCGTACGTGTGTCGGCCAGGGAGCGGAAGCCGGCCTGCTCCAAATCCCCCTGCAGCGCCAAATCCAGCGGCGCGTCCCCGCCGTCGGACGCCGTGGCCCAGGCAGCGGCCAGGAACTCGTCGTTCGTGGTCTCCAGATCGTGTGCCCGGCTCCGCACCTTTTCCGGTTCAATCACGACGGCGATGGACCCGGGCGGCAGCTCACCGACGAAGGGCACCATGGCATCCACCAGCACCGGCGACAACGATTCCATGCCTTCGACCGCGATGCCCCCGGCGATCTTTTCCAGCATGTCAGCCGCGGCCGGCATCTGGTCCTTGAGTTTTGCCGCACGACTCATCACCGACGGGGTGATCAGCAGCTCACGGCACGGCGGGGCGTACAGCCGGGTGGGGTGTTTGACGTGTTCGCCGGCCAAGGACCGCTGGTCTGCCACGGCGAACCAGCGCATCGATTCGACTTCGTCGCCGAAGAATTCGATCCGCACCGGGTGGTCATCGGTGGGCGAAAAGACATCCAGAATTCCGCCGCGCACGGCAAACTCGCCGCGCCGGCTGACCATGTCAACCCGCGCGTAGGCCGCTTCGGACAACCGGCGGACCACATCGGTGAAAGCAATCTCGTCGCCGACCGCCAGCGAAACCGGCTGCAGCTCGCCCAACCCCTGGACCAGCGGCTGAAGTACCGCACGCACCGGCGCGATGACCACGCGCAGCGGCGCCGCGCCGTCGTCGTGCTTGAGGCGGCGCAGCACCGAGAGCCTGCGTCCCACGGTGTCCGATCGCGGCGACAGCCGCTCGTGCGGCAGCGTCTCCCAGCTGGGGAACTCCTCGATGGACTCGTCCGGCAGGTAGCTCCGCAGCGCCGCGGCCAGGTCTTCCGTCTCCCGGCCGGTCGCCGTCACCGCCAGCACGATGGGCGATCCACCATCCGATTCCAGCCCCTGCACCATCTCTGCCAGCAACGCTGCCCGCAACCCGGGCGGTGCACCAATCTGCAGGTCCTCGCTGCGCTCTGCCACGGGCCGGGCCGACTGCAGCCGCACCTTGGCGAACGAATCGTCCTGGGCGAGGGCTGTGCGCAGTCCGTTCAGGCTCATTGTTTCCATCTTCTTCCGGTCGGGGCGCAACACGAATACCCTCCAGTTCGCAAGAACTGAGGGTCAGAAATTCAACTTTACCGCGCACAGTAGGATGGATGCTGGCCCAACCAGTTCCGAGAATTCCGGGAGTCTTCATGGCGCTCAGCGCATCCACCACCCTGCCCTACCCCGCAGCCAAGGTGACCGAAACCTTTACCGACGAGGCGTTCTTGCGCCACATCAGCGAGTTGGTCGGCGGCTCATTGGAGTCCGTGCAGCGCGACGGCGACGTGGCCGGCGCCTTCACCCTGACCGTGGTCCGCAAGGTTCCCAGCGCGCGGCTGCCGGAAATCGCCAAGAAGATGCTGGGCGACTCGCTCACCGTTACCCAGACGGAACGGTGGCAGGCGCCCGCAGCAGACGGCTCGCGGACAGCCGACGTCACTATGAAGGTGGCTGGAGCGCCGGTGGACGTCAACGCCGTCCAGCACCTGGTGGCCGACGGGGACTCCACCCGCGTGGACCTGACCGGCGACGTGAAATCCTCCATCCCGTTCCTGGGCGGCAAGATCGCCGCCGCCGCCGAACCCATGCTGGGCAAGGCGCTGAACATCCAGGCGCAGCAGGCTGAGGCCTGGCTGTCCGGCCGCTCCTAATCCGGAAGCCGCAGAAGTGAATATTCCAGCAGCCCTGGCCTGGGTACTGATCCTCGCCGGAATATGGGCCCTGCTTGTCTGGGCGCCGCATCTTGTCCGGGTGTGGAAGGATCCCCGCTCCAAAGACGAGAAGGGGGCAATGACCCGCTACTTCACCATGCAGTTCATGAAGGCGTCCACCTCCATGATCCTTGGTGTTGCCACCTTGGTGATCGGCGTCCGCGGGCTAGCCGGGTAAGCAATCAGAACATACAGAGCCGGGCAGCACGATGTGTTGCCCGGCTCTTGCTCTGTCCTCGGTCAGTTCGCCGCCAGCAGCGCTTCCTCCAGCGCCACCCACGCCAGCATGGCGCACTTGACTCGTGCGGGGTAGCGGGAGACGCCGGAGAGCGCGGCGGCGTCACCGAGAATTTCTTCGTCGGCCTCGATGGTGCCCCGGGAACGCATTAGTTCGCGGAAGTTGTCCACCACTTTGAGCAGTTCTTCCCGGTCCATGCCCTGGGCCAGATCGCTGAGCACTGACGCGGAGGCCATCGAGATGGAGCAGCCCTGGCCGTCCCAGCTGATGGCAGAAAGCGTGACGGCAGCGCCGTCGTCGTGTACGGCAGCCCGCAGCGTGATTTCGTCCCCGCAGGTGGGATTGAGCATGTGCGACTCGCCGGACTTGTCCCCCGGCGGCGGATCGGCCAGCGGTGACCCGTTCCGTTTCTTGGCATGCTCCAAAATGATCTGCTGGTACAGCTGCTGCAGTTCAGCGCTCACGTTAGTTGGCTCCAAAGAACGGGCGGACCCCGGCGACGGCCTTCAGGAAAGCGTCGACGTCGTCCGTGGTGTTGTACAGGTAGGTGCTGGCCCGGGTGGTCGCTACCAGTCCCAGGCGCCGGTGCAGCGGCTGCGCGCAATGGTGGCCCACGCGCACCGCGATGCCCTTGTCATCCAAAAACTGCCCCACATCGTGGGCGTGGACGCCGTCCACATCGAACGCTGCCAGCCCGATCCGCTCGGCGCCGGCGGCGGGTCCGAGCACGCGGACACCGTCGATGGCCTCCAGCCCGGCTACCAGCCGCTGTCCCAGCTCCGTTTCCCACGCGTGGATCCGATCCATGCCCGTCTCCCGCAGATAGTCCACGGCCGCGGCCAAGGCCACTGCCTGCGAGATCCGCTGCGTCCCGGCTTCGAAGCGCTGCGGCGACGGCAGATAGTCGGCCTTTTCCATCGTTACGGTGGTAATCATGGAGCCGCCAGTCAGGAACGGCGGCATGGCATTTAGCAGCTCCGCCTTTCCGTACAGCACGCCGATCCCGGTGGGACCGAGCATCTTGTGTCCGGAGAAGGCAGCGAAGTCCACGTCCAGCGCCTTCACGTCCACGCCCATGTGCGGCACCGATTGGCACGCATCGAGCACGACGGCGGCGCCCGCCTTCCGCGCCAGCCGCACCAAGGCGTCAACCGGGTTGATGGTCCCGAGCACGTTGGAGGCGTGGGTGAACGCCACTACCTTGGTGCGCGGGCCAATGATGTGTTCGGCCTCGTCGAGGCGCAGTGCACCGGTGTCGTCCACCGGGATGTAGCGCAAGGTGGCGCCGGTGCGGGAGGCAAGCTCCTGCCACGGGATCAGGTTGGCGTGGTGCTCCATCTCGGTAACCACCAACTCATCGCCCGGCCCCAGGACGAACCGCGATGCTGCCTCCCCGCCGCGCCCGGCGCTGGCGTTGGAGAAGGCGTAGGCAACCAGATTGATGGCCTCGGTGGCGTTGGACGTCCAGACCACTTCGTCGATGCCGGCATTGATGAAACCGGCGACGGTTTCGCGCGCATTCTCGAAGGCATCCGTGGCCGAGACCGCCAGCGTGTGGGCGCCGCGGTGCACTGCAGCATTGCGCTGTTCGTAAAACTCCTGCTCGGCCTCCAGCACGCACACCGGGTTCTGCGAGGTGGCGCCGGAGTCCAGGTAGACCAGCGGCGAGCCGTTGACCGGCTGGTTGAGGATCGGGAAGTCGTTGCGGATGCGCCGGGCCTCGGCGTCGTCGATCATGCCGGCGGCATGCTTGAGCGTTGCGGGTGTGGAAACCACAGACACCTTGGGGTGCTCCTTGGATCGATGATTGAAACCGGTTTGTCCCGCACGCGGCACGTGGCATCAGCCGACATTACGCAAGACAAGTCTGCGCTAATCATCCCACTTCAAAGCGCAACGGTCATGTGAGTCCCGCCTTAGTCCTCTAGATCGCGGTTCCTGCGGACGGAACCGCTCCAGCCCGCTGGTAGGACGCCTGGAGGGAACCCTGATTCCTGCCGGGTCTCCTACTCTGGTGTCCTACAGGCCGCAGATTGAGAACAATCAGCGCCTCAATAATCAAGTAGCCCCGGATTCTGGAGCAGGTCTTCGCGCTTGGTAATACCCAGCTTTAGGTAAATTCGGTAGAGATGCCCCTCCACTGTCCGTGGGGAAAGCGTCAGGGCATGGGCGATCTGCTTGTTGGTGGCTCCCTGGCACACCAGTTGCGCGATCTGCCGCTCGCGGGTGGTAAGGGCGGTTGCTGTGCTGCGGACCACGGCGATTGCCGGAGTGAAGGCGCCTTGAAGCAGTGGCATAGTCTCGCGTAGCCGGTGCAGGACCGCTTTGTGCTGCCGCCGCAGGCCGAGGTTTTGGAGCCGTTGTGCGGCATATGCCATCGCGGTGGCGGCTAGCATGTGCTTCCCAGCGGCAGCAGCTTGCACGGCGGCTGCCTCCAACTGCTCAGCATCAGGGCCTTCAAGTGCCGCAGCGAGCATGTGCAGTGATCGAGCGTCCGGCGCGTCCATGACCTTGGTAAGTTCTGCCAAACGGCGACATTCGGAGAGATCGCCGAGTAAGAGCCGGCGTTCCTGAATGTCCCGTTCTGCGCTGACCAGGCCGGCGGAACGTGCTGTCTCGGCCAGGTCGGCTAGCACCTGGGCATCAGTGCTGGCCAACGCCTGCGCAACGAGCCGCGCAGCCTTCGCCCCATAGCGCAGTGCAGCCAGTTCGCGGCGGTAGAAAGTGGCCGCCGCAGCGTCGCCCAGGAAGACGGCGGCAGCTGCCGCGCTGCCCAAGACGGTGGGCATCAGAAGGGCGTGGTCTTCGCGTCGCAGCAACTCGGCCGCCTCCGCAAGCCGCTGTAGGGCAGTTTTCATCCTGCCCTGCCTGAACAGGAGCAGGCCGGCCAACGCCGGTTCCATTCCCGAGAACCACAAGTGGCGGACAGGGGCTGTTTCCTGATAGACACGCAGCGCGCGTTCAGCCTCGGAGTAGCGTCCCGCGGTCAAAAAAGCTTCCACGGACCAGGCAAAAACCAACGGATAGAACCTTCGCAGGGAGGGGACGGATACGGCCTTTTCCAGCGCTTCAGCAGCAACCTCGACCGCAGCCTGGGGCTGTCCGATCTCAGCGAGGCAAAAGGCTTCCAGCGCGGCGGCGAGGACTATAGCCGCCGCGCCTCCTGAGTTTGGTAGCCGAAGCTCGGCAAGAGCTGAATGGTAATCGCCATCCAGAATTCGGCGGTAAGCGGCCAGTTTTCCGCCCCCTGCGGCGGTCGGCCATTCATCCGCGATCCGGCCAAGTTGGTCGCGCCAGTCCTCGGCACGCTGCCCGACCAGCACGCGCACCCAGGTAGCGGCTAAAGCCGTCTGCGGATCCTCGTCACCAGTGATGTTTTGCAACGCGTCCGCAGCGGCCGGAAGGTCGGCCAGCCCCAGGCACGCCCAGGCGAGCTCAGCCCGTGCAGCGGCGCCCGCATCGGATGCATCTGATGCTGTTGCCAGCCGCAGCGCCGTAGAATAATCGCACTCGTCGTTGGCTGTCCGTGCCGCCCCCAAGAGGTCATAGGCTGAGGGCGGGCGGCCAGCATCAAGTCCCCAGACTGCGAAGCGTACGGCAAGGTTGGCCCGATCCTCCGGCTGCATTTGATCAACCGCGGCCCGGGCCTCTGCCAGAAGTTCTAGGCTGCGTCCGGCGGGAACCATGCTGCGGGTCACTGCTGCGTAGCATGGAAAGCGTAATCTGAGCGTGTGGCAGCTGGTATCCCAGGGGGCGAGCAATCCAAGCTGTTGCGTTGGTTGCACGGTGGCAGCGTCCAGGAGGCGCCGGGCCAATGCCTCCGGCAGCCCATCGCACAGGGCAACCATCTCCAGCGCTCGACGCTGCGGGCCGTCCAGCCCCTTAATCATGCCCTTGACGATGTCCGCCACCGCCGGATCGATGGTGCTTGGCTCGCGCAGCATCAGCCAGATCCCGTTGCTCTGGACCATGTCCCCCGCACCCACAGCATGTCTAACGAGTGAGGACAGCAGCTGCGGGTTGCCGAGTGTCTGCTGCATCAGCAGCCGGACGGTCCCACCAGCGACCACACCGCCGAGCATGTTCTCCACCTGGCCGCGGACTTCATCATCTGTCAGGGGCGGGAGTTCGACAGCCTGCAGCACCCCGTCCTGGCACAGGGCGAGGAATTGCTGCGGCTGGGACTCCCGGGTTGGGCATAGCGCCATGATCTTGGCGGCACCCGCCATGACGAGCTGCCCCAGCAAGTAGCTGCTGGAGTCGTCCAGATGGTGAAGGTCGTCAACGATGAGCAACAGAGGCAGGGCGGCATCGTCGTCGTCATTGTCTTCCAGGGCATTCCGGACGGCCCGCATAACCGCCAAAGGAGACTCAAAATCGATTGCCCTGAGTTCGGTCAGGAAGTGGAACAGCGCGCCATAGGGAACAGCCGTCAGCGACTGCTCCGCCCGGATCCTGTGCACGCGGAACCTGCGCGGCGCTGCACGGGCTATCTGATCCGCCACTGTGGACTTGCCCATGCCGACGTCAGCGTAGAGGACAACCCCGAAAACATTTGGCGCCAGTATGGCATTGGTCAGCGACTCGACCAGTGCCCAGCGTCCGTTTCCAGCACTCATACCGCCGAGTCCATAGCCCCGCGGCCCAGCAACCCTGTCAGCTCGGCTCGGTTTCTGACCAAGAGCTTGGCGAATATTTGGTATAGATGGCCCTCGACGGTGCGCGTGGAAACACGCAACTCTTCCGCGACCGCCCGGTTAGTACGTCCTTGGGCCACCAGCCATGCTACGTCCCTCTCACGCGCAGTCAGTTGGGACAGGCGCTGCCCCTCAGGAACCGGCGCTGCCGGCATTCCACGCAGTACACCCCGGGCCTCACGGCGAACTCTTCTGAGCGCCTCCGTACTGCCGGCCTGGGCGGCTATGACTTCTGCCCGTTGTGCCATGTCGCTGGCCAGGCCGACGTGCCCGAGCCGCATTGCCAGCTCGGCCGCTTGCAGAAGCACCCCAGTGTCGGCCGCGGCCAGCCCCTTGGCATACAACTGACACAGTTGGGCGAAAGGGGCCGGAGACTGCGCTGACAGTTCCAACATCCGATCGGTGACGGACTCCGAGGCCAGCGGGGCACTAGCAGCCAGCGCCATGAGTTCGGCGGCGTTGTTGCCAAGCGCCCGCGCTTCCTCCGCTTGACGCCGCAACAGCTCTCCCGCCCTTCTGCCATCGCTGACGGCCAGGGACAAGGCGGCGAAATGCCGCTCCAACCACTGCACTAACCACGGCCTTCGGCGGCTGCTGGGATGCACCAGCGGCGACGTTGGTGCTGCTGTCGGCAGCTGCGCTTCGTCGGACACAGCCCGACAATATGAGATGGCAGCCGCAACCATCGCCCGAAGGTTATCCGGATCCGCTTCATGCAGCTGAGCCTGGACCGATTGCAACAGCGGAATTGCCTCAACGGGCCGCCCCGCCAAGGCCAGCAGGACGCCATCAGCCAATTCCTGCCGGGTCCCCCCTGGATCGGAGTTATTGGCGAACTGACGGATCCTGCCCGCGGTGTCCTGCCAAGCCCCCGTTACCAGACAGGCGGCCGCCACATGCCACTCTGCTTCTTCCTGGAGCCTATCTGGTAGCTTCGCTAGGTCCGGGCGAAGCTCCTCCAAGGGAGCCAGTACATCGTCGCCGGAGCAGATCATCGCCTTGGCCTCGCACAAGAGCGCCCGTGCAAGAAACCGGATGTTGGCGGTACGAGCGGCAGCGACGCAGCCCTCCAGCAACACCGCCGCCTCAACGTATTGGCCGAGGAAAATCAACCGGCGGGCGGCTTCCACGTCGCTTGCCACGCCCTCATGCTCCTGTGGGTCGTTCTCGTGTCCCTCTGGGCAGGCACCATCGGTGTGCGAGTCATCATCACCTTGGTTGCCGAAACGATATTCATCCGAGATTTGTGGACTACGTAGCGCTTCGGCCGTGAGTCGGTCGGCGATGGTGACAACGGGCAAAGGGCAGTGCCGGATAATTGCCACACCGCCTTCCTGCAGTTGGTCAAGCGCGGGCCCCCTGCCCAGATCCTGGATGCGGCCCAAGGGCAACGGCCCGGCGGCTACCAAAAACCGAGCCAAATCCATTGCCGTGTGGTCCAGACCATGCAGCCTGCTGCTCACGGCCGCAAGCGTCATCGGGCCCAGAGGGCAAGATTTGCCGGTAGAAACCCATGTTCCGCCGCGCTGCCGCAAGGCTCCCGAAGCAACGTAGTCGCGGCAAAGCATCTGGAGGAACCGTGGGTTTCCAGCACAGTGCCGGTGCAGCACGCGTCCTGCTCGCCGAGATACTGGAGCGGCCAGTTCAGCCGCGGCCAATTCGGCCGTGTCCTGCTGCGCCAGCGGCGGCACTTCAAACCGCTGCAAACAGACCTCTTGCAACAGCTGCAAGAAAGCTGGAGGCGCAGCGGAAAAATCCCTCGCTAGGAGCGCGACCCGGACATCGCCGCGCAGGGTCAACTGCCTGAGTAATGTGGCCGAGTCGCCGTCGAAATCCTCAACGTTATCCACCACCAAGACCACGCTCCTGCCAGATGCCTGTGTGCGCAACAGGCGCGCCAGAGCATCGAGCACCAGCAAGGGATGCTGCAGGTCCGCATCCCCCAGCTCCGCCAGCATAAAGGTCAGCGCACCGTACGACCGGCCGCGGGCATAGGCAGTTCCGCGCAACTGAACTGCAAGAACCTGGTCTTCCAACTGGCCGAGCACGTGCCGGACGAGGGCCGTCTTCCCCATGCCAGCAGGCGCAACTAACACAGCTCCAGCCGAATCCGCCTCAGTCAGCGCGTTCGCTAGCTTCGCGGCAATCTCCTGCCGTCCGACCAACATGGAACCCATTTCCGGAGCGGCGGCCGGACGCGGTCCTTCCGGATGTGCAGCAGTCATGAAAAGCCCCAGCTTTCTTTCCCCATACCCCAATATCCCGCCCCGGTCGGGTCGCAGTCCGCACAGACAGGTGGAAGTCGTCATACACGCTAGCTGCCGCGCCTGCGGCCCGGCATGCCCAGGAAAGTTTCCCTTACAACCCCAGGGCGCCTGCTGCGCCAAGACTGTTTGGCGAATCTGGCCACAGCAATAGGCAGCGCTCTCGCTTCCGCGGCCGGTCTGCTACTAATCAGCTCCGTCCCACGACCGCGTCAGACGTTTCCCGGTCCCGCGCGTGTGCGCGGCGCATCACACTCCGTGTACACGAGTTCCCCCAGTTGCCCGTGACTTTTTTGCCCTCCAAAGCCCCCAAGCGTTGGAATTAGGGTCAGCATAACGGGAAACGCGGGGATGGGAAAGGCATTGCCGCCGGGCGTGCCCCCGGCTGGCGCGGGGCTGTGTGGATCAAACAGAGCAGCAGACGTCTTTATCCCCGGCGCTGGCGACGTGACGCTGGCTGACTCTGCCCTGTACAAAGTCTGGAGCACTCGCTAGGAATGAACGAGTAAGTAGTATTGCCCCAAAACCAGGAGCCAGATGGAAAACCGTTACCAGCCGACCGATCGCGGGGAATTGCGCCGCATAGCCGAGGAATCGTTTGGCTGGGAAGTCCTCCGTGAGGGGCAACTGGACGCGATGGCCGCGGCCGCCCGCGGCGAGGACGTCCTAGCCGTGATGCCTTCGGGACATGGGAAGTCCGCCGTCTATCAGGTTCCGGCCATCGCCCTGCCGGGCACCGCCGTCGTTATTTCTCCGCTGATTGCGCTGCAGTACGACCAGGTGGATGCCATTAACGAAGATCTGGGCGCCCGGCGGGCCTTCGCCATCAATTCGCAGCAGAAGGCCGCCGCCGTGCGCGCTGCCTGGGACGCCGCGGCAAGCGGCGAGGCAAAGTTCCTGTTCCTGGCTCCGGAACAACTGGCCAGTGAAGAAACCCTGCAACGGCTGGCGGAGCTGGACATCTCGCTGTTCGTGGTGGACGAGGCACACTGTATCTCGTCCTGGGGCCACGATTTCCGGCCCGATTATCTGACCCTCACTCCGGTAGTGAAAAGGTTGCAGCACCCGCCCGTGGTGGCGCTGACGGCTACGGCATCGCCGCACACCCGCACGGAGATCGTCGACCGGCTGGGCATGCGGGAGCCCTTCACCACGGTGCAGAGCTTCGACCGGCCAAACCTCAACCTCCAGGTGCTGCGGCACCACGAGGACCGCGGCAAGCGGCGGGCCGTGGTTGACCAGGTAGCCAACCTTGGCGGGCCGGGGCTGCTGTACACGGCGACCCGCAAGGACACGGAGCGATACGCTGCCGAACTAGCCGAGCGTGGCTTGCGGACGGACGCCTATCACGCCGGGCAGAAGGCCGCCGATCGCGAGGCGATCCACGAGCGGTTCCTTGAGGGCGGGGTGGACGTGGTGGTGGCGACTTCCGCGTTCGGCATGGGCATCGACAAGCCTGACGTCCGGTTTGTGGTGCACGCGGACATCCCCGACTCGCTGGACAGCTACTACCAGGAGATTGGCCGCGGCGGCCGGGACGGTGAGCCGGCGCAGGCCATTTTGCACTACCGGTCCGAGGATCTGGGTCTGCAGCGCTTCTTTGCTGGCGGTGCCCCCGATCCGGAGGAGCTCGCCGCGGTCTTCGGCGCCCTCCGGGAGCACGGCCCGCTTCGTCCGGCGGCGCTGCGCGAACACACCGGCATCTCGCAGCGGAAACAAGCCCGTTTGCTCAACCTTTTGGAAGACAGCGGCAGCGTTTCCATTAACCGCAAAGGTTACCGGGCGGTCGGCGGGGTGGAGCCCTCCTTGGCCGCGGACAAGGCAGTGGCGGAAGCGGATTCGCGGCACCGGATCGACGAATCCCGGATCGAGATGGCCCGCGGCTACGCCGAGACAGACCATTGCCGCCGCGACTGGCTGCTGAACTATTTCGGCGAAGAAACCGACGGCTATTGCGGCAACTGCGACAATTGTGAGGCCGGGTCGGAGGCCGTGGCTGAAGCCCGGGAGGCTGAGATGCCGGAGGGGTATGAGATCCAGCGGCCGGTGAAGCACCGTGAATGGGGACCGGGCATTGTCATGGGGACCCAGCCCGACCGCATCACGATCCTGTTTGAGTCGGTCGGCTACAAGGACATCGCGATTTCCGCCATCGAGGCGGATGAAGGTTTGTTGAAGTAAGCGACTCACGAGGAGGCGATCTGCTCCTGAAGCCCCGGCCTGGGGGCAGCGCCACGAACTCCGGCCAAGAGCAGCTGGCGAGCTCGTTCCCGACCCACCGCCTTCAATCTAGGCAAACTCGATACTGCAGACACGCGTGAAATCAACGTGCGTTTGACGAGCTCTACAAGCGTTATCTGGCGCTACTTGGCCGCCGGCGCGGGACGGGGCATTGGAAAGGGGCCGACGATGGGATGGGGGTGGCTCAGTCTCATAAGCCGCCCATCGTCGGCCCCCGCTAGGGAGCCACTGTGGCTAGGTCGATTCTAGTCTTCCGCGGTTAAACGAGCCAATCGACGTCTTTGTGACGCTGTGGCTTAGTCCTGCTTGGCCGTGCCATGGTATTTCTGCTGCGCAGCCACCAGCCCTTCGCGCAGCAGGAGCTCTGCAGCATCGGCGGCGTCGTCTACGAGGAATGGCAAATCTTTCTTTTCCGCAGTGGAAAAATCACGCAGCACATGGTCAGCTGTATCCATCCGACCCGGCGGCCGACCCACTCCAATACGGACCCGGTAATAGTCCTTGGTACCCAGTGCTTTGGACATGTCGCGGAGGCCGTTGTGCCCGCCTTCTCCTCCGCCGATCTTGAGTTTGATCGTGTTGAACGGGATGTCGATCTCGTCATGCAGGGCAACCACATGGTCTGGTGCGATCGAGAAGAAATTGCACAGCGCCGCCGTCGGCCCTCCTGAAAGATTCATGAACGTCAGCGGCTTGGCAAGCACCACCCGGGGGCCGCCGATTCCCAAGCGGCCTTCCAAGATCTGGGCGTGGGTCTTGTGCGATTTAAAAGATCCGCCAACTCGATTGGCCAGCTCGTCGAGGGCCATCTGGCCGACGTTGTGCCGATTGCCGCTGTATCCAGGGCCTGGATTGCCCAGGCCAATCATCAGCCAGGTGTCGCTGCTCATGTAGACAGGTGCTCCTTGGATGGTAGCTGCAGGGACCCAGGAACATCCTGGGAAAGACCAAAGCCCCCGGCGAATGCGGAAAGCAGTCGCCGGGGGCTCTGACCGGAAGTTACTACTCAGCCGGAGTTTCGGCGGTCGGTGCGGCTTCGGCCGTCTCGGCCTCGGGCTCGGCCACTGCCGGTGCGGAAACGGTGGCAATCACGGTGTCCTCAGGAATCAGCAGGCTGACACCGGACGGCAGCTCGATGTCGGTGGCGTGGACGTGCTCGCCGATCTCGCGGCCCTCGACGTTGATGGTCAGCGTCTCCGGCAGTGCGGTGGCATCGGCTTCCACCAGAACGGTGAACTCTTCCAGATCGAAGACGGCGCCGGCTGCAACTTCGCCGGCAACGTGAATGTTGACGTCGACGTGCACCTTCTCGCCCTTGCGCACGGTCAGCAGGTCAACATGCTCGATGATCTGGGCGATCGGATCGCGCTGGATGTCCTTGGCCAGGGCCAAGTGCTCTTCGCCGTCAACGTCCAAGGTCAGCAGGGCGTTGGCGGTACGCAGCGCCAGCGTGGTGGCCTTCTGCGGCAACAGCACGTGCAGCGGCTCGGCGCCGTGGCCGTAGATGACGGCGGGGATCTGTGCGTTGCGGCGGGCGCGACGTGCTGCGCCCTTGCCGAATTCGTTGCGGACTTCAGCTGCGAGCTTCTGCTCGGACATGAGGTTCTCCTTGTGCTGGTTGGTTCAGGGCGGGTGCCTAGAGACCGACCCGCCGCACCGGTACCAGTGCAGAGAAGCGAAGCTGCTAGCCACCGTCGATAACGGAGAGTCGGGCTCTCCCTCGCCTAGGCAATGACTGAAGTTTATCAGGGTCATGCCGCTGGCCCGAATCATGCCCCGTGAGGAGGTCGCGGCTTCGTATGCCCAACTTCGGATCCAACTCCTCCTCGTGTACCGGAGTCCAGAAATAAGCGACTTCCCGATGCTGGTCGCAGCCACGCTTCCGAGCGAGTCAATTAATCAGTCGCCGCTTTTTCCAGGACGCTGCTGTCCTCAGCCAAGCTGGTGACGGCATGGGTGATCGCGTCAGTCATGATGTCTAGGGCCTCCAGATCGAGGTTGCTAATGTCATCGCCAGGCTTGTGGTAGTTAGGATCGCGTGGCTGTCCTGGAACGCCGCCGAAGAGGATGCCTTCCCTAGCCGACTTTGTCTCGTCGCTGCCGGTGAAGAGGCCGCCCACTGCAACACCATTCTCAATGAAAGCCACTTGATCGGAATCGAAGTTCCATCCCGTAGACACCCAGGGCTGGGAACGGGAGTCGAAGTAGTCCGTGAGGAACGTCATGATCTCCAGCGAACCGTCGGACACGTCCCGCCGGGAGTTGCTATCGGTTTCCCGCGGGTCGTAGACCGCGATGACATAGTTGGGTGAGGCGACCATGTCGACGTTCAGGTAAGCGACGATGTTGTCGAGTTGGCCGCTGTCATTTTCTGCCAATTCCTCGACATAGTGCCTGGAACCAACCGACTCGGGAAACTCTTCCGCTCCCCACCATGCGAAGCGGACTTTATTGTTGGGTTCATTCCGTTGACTAAGTTCTCGCGCAGCCTCCAGCAGAGCCGCCGCGCCGGAAGCGTTGTCATTGATCGCAGGACTGTTCCGCACCCCGTCGAGGTGTGCCCCGAGCATGATCACGTTGTCGTCGCTGCCGCCATCCGTCTCGGCAATGATGTTGAAAGACTCATAGCTTTGGCCACGACTTTTGAAGGTAAAGTACTGGCGCCTGCTGTGATAACCAGCGTTCTCGAGTTGCTGTTCGACGTATTGAGCCGCTGCCTCGTATCCGGAGGTCCCGGCAGCTCGATCGCCGTGCTCATTGGCAATTGCTTGAAACTCTTCCAGATGCTCGTACGCCTTGGATGCCCGCGCCTGCGGCTCGAAATCGTCCGCCCGTACAGCGGCCAGGACAAGCGCGACAAGGAAAACTACCAGTCCGAGCGCCGCGATGCCGCCGATTGGTCCCCTGTGCCGGCTTCGGTGCCAGTGCAGTTTCATGTCAACCTCATGAGTGCAACATCACAGCAGCATTTTAGCGTCCGGACAGTTGATCAGCGCGTGTGTTGGTTCCTGATCATTCTGCTGACGACTGAGGGCCGGGTCAGGGATCATTGGCTGGCCCCGCCATCAGCGAACGGATCTCGTATCGTCCAAACCTTCCGGGGCGGGCCCTGCAGTGCACGCGGCGAGCAAGGTGGCACCTGCACAACTGCTGCCGTCATGCAGCAGTCAGAGTCCTGATGGACTCCACCTGTCCGGAAGAAAAAAGCATCCGGCACAATGTCGCCGAAGCATTCCCTCGGCGGAATCATCCGGGGAAAGAAAGGGCATCTCCCCCTCAACGGGGAACCGTTCCGGAGGGCGCGGCGGAAGTGCCTACTGATTCGTCGTCTACGATCTGTCGGAAATTTTTGGCGGCCGCGGTGACCGGCCTCTCCAGTGGGCCTTGCCCCAGCCACCGGCTCCAGAACATGCCGAACGCCACGGCGGCCGCCAGATGCACGATGAACCACAGGACGGGTTCCTCATAGTGAACCTCTAGGGTGAGCGCGAGGAGATGCGCAGAGTAGAGGGTGAGGGTCATTGTGCCCATCGCCGCCAGAGGCCTCAGCCAGCGTGTGACTGCCCGCTCGATCAGGAGGAAAAGGCCGGTCACCAACAGACCGAGGCCGAGACTGCTGGCGATTGCCAGCGGCATATTTGTGTGCGGCGTAGCGATCGTTAACCACCAAACGGAGGTGTCCGGAACGACGGCGGGCCCATAAAGGAGGGCCTTGTCCAGAGAGTCCACGCTCATGCCCGGTGTGTCCAGCAGCTGCTCATAGCCTCCCATGGAATACAGCAGAACGGTTGATGCCACATTGGCCAAGATGGCCAGTGCCGCACCGGAAGCGGCGAGGCACGCCTGGACCGCGGGCTTCCGCAGGTCCAGTCGTCCGATTCCTATTCCGGTCAGGATGTAGCACATGTACGTCAACGCGGGGTAGGAGCCGGTCAACAGCAGCTCCGAAGCCACGCCGGCCGGCTCGGTAATGAGTGTCATCAACGTGTGGTTAAATTCCGACGTCTCGGGCAGCATCGACCCCAGCTTCTGCAGCAGGATAGGTGAAACGATGCCGAAGACGGCTGCACTGAGGAACAACGTCCTGGGTCGCAGGTGTAGGAACGGAATGGCGAGCAGGAAGAACATGGAGTAGTAGAGCAAAATGCCAAAGGCAGGCGGATCGGACGGCATGAACGCCGCGACCACCAAGGCCACGACTCCGACCAGGAAGGCGCGCGCCACCAGTCCCAGGCGATCGCCCGCCATCCTCCGCCCGCTGTGTGGGCGCTTCCCACCGGAGGACAGTGCCAGGCCCACGCCCGCTAACAGGGCGAACAGCGCGGCAGAGTCGCCCGAGAACAGGTCCCACGCCAGGGTCGGGTCGCCGTTCTCGTTCGCGGAAGGGAAGATGTGAACAGCGATCAACCCGATCAAGGCGAGACCGCGTGCCGAGTCGAGGCCGATCAGCCGCTTCCGGCTCTGCGCCGACGTCACGTCTGCAGGGCCATCGTCGCGTCCTCTCTTGTCTTGAACTGAGCCCATCGTTGTCCTACTTTCGGGTGTTTAGATGATCTCCTGTGCGGGGTTGCCGCCGTACCGGGCACTTTCCGGCACTTGGGTCCCCTTCATCAGGAAGGAGTCGGCCTCCAGCACCGAACCATCGCCCATGACGACGTCGTAGTGCAGGTAGATGCCGATGCCCACTGTGACTCCGCGGCCGATGGTGATGGCGTCCAGCTTGAAAACACCGTCCTCCATCGAGTGGCACTGCACGATGCTATGGGCGTTGAGCGTCGTGTCGTCGCCGATAGTGACCAGAGTCTTCTCGGGAATGGTGCAGCCGTCGTCGAAGACCCGTCTGCCCATCCGCACACCCTGCAGGCGCCAGAACAGAGGCTTGAACGGGGTCCCATCAAAGAAAGGCAGCGGATACGTGATGAACTTCCAGAACCGTTCGTGCCGCCAAAACTTCACGTCATAGATCGAACACATCGTCGGCTTCATCGGTTTGAACCCCTGGGTGGCCCGCTCAAGCACGATAAAGAAGGCGATCATGAAGACGTAGAAACTGACAGTTCCCACATAGAGCCCGAGACCCTCGACTTCCGGGATCAAAGTAAGGGCGAGCGAGGCCGACAGCAGACCGGCGAGGACGAGGGCCCACCGGCTGACCAGGTACAAACCAATCGTCACTGCGTTGTGCCGGTTCTTGTCCGGCAGCCTGCGGGCGATCTCCTCCCGGCTGTCGACCTTGAGGAACGCTGCGTCTCGATCGACCGTTCGTGGAATCTCGAATGCCGGTGAACCCAGCAGACCGACATCGCGGCGCACCTTGCCGTGTATGGGGACCATGGCTTTAGTGCCAAAGAGAATGTTATCGCCGGCGCGGGCCATGGCCGGATACGGAACGTCATTGCCAAAGAAATTTTTCGCCCCGATTTTCACCTCGGACACGCGGAAGGACGTACCCGAGTACTCGGCGTTCATGATCGACAAACCGTCTGAGACCATGGTCCCGGATCCCACGGTGGTCAAGTATGGATTCTCATGGGTGAGTTCGGGACCAAAGTTCGATCCGGTCTGCTCCAGGTTAGGTTGTTTGTAGCCCAATAGGCGGAGGTAGTGCACGACCAAGGAGCTGTCCGCGGTGATGTGCATGAATTGGAAGACATTGGTCATCCGGAAAATCGCCCTGTGAACTGCATAGTGCAGGCCATACAGAGGATAGGTCCGCCCCGGTTTGATCAACAGGTTGAGCAGCCGAGGAATCGTCAGCACGCCGACCAAAGCGATAAGCAGGCCACCGAATAGCAAGACCAACGAGACCAGCGCCAGGTCGGTGTAGAACCCCAGGTTCGCATAGTTCAGATGCCCGGTTGCCAAATAGGCCGGCACGAACTCCGCGATGGCAAGCAGACCCAGTGGGCTGAACAGCACCGTATTGTTAATCAGGACGAAGGCACTGTAGACGGCCCGCCGAAGCCGGCTGCTCCCCAGCGGCTCCACCACCCGGTAGTTCACGTCGGTCGGCACGGCAGGTGATCCGTGCCAGCTTTCGCCCGGGGGTACAGACTGCAGTCGCTGCAGGGACGACGAGTGTCCAAGTTGCGCCCCGTCCCCCATCGCCGAGTCGATATCCAGTACACACTTTTCGCTCACCAGGACGCCCTGGCCGAGCGTAACCCGTCCGGTTTGAATCCATCCGTTAACGGCGCGATAGCACAGGTACCGAGTGTCCTTGTTGATCACCGTTCCCTCACCAATCGTCAACAAATCGGTGCAGACCGGAATAGTGGGAGTCAGGATCGTGACGTTGGGACCGATTTTGGCTCCCAGCAAACGCAGATAGAACGGAAAGATGGGAGTGCCGACAAGGAGGACCATCGGGTTGATCCTGAGCAGGACCCTAACGAACCAGAATCGGACATATGCCCGGCTCCAAATGCGGATGTTCTGTTCTTTCCAACGCCCAACGATCATCCATTTGAGCAGGATCGGGACGATGGCGAGAGCGAAGGAGATGCCAACCCCGAAGATAACCGCACGCCCCCAGACTTCCAGGAGACCGGCCCCGTCAGCGACCCAGGTGTAGCCGGCCACCATCGCGGCGATGAAGGCATAAGAGTAGCCGATGGCGAACACGGCCTGCAGGGCTCCACAGAGAACGAAATCGAAGGTGCTGGCTCGCCCTTGATCAGGTCCTGAGTCCTGTCCGGCCCACGCCTGGGCAGCTGTCGGAGCAGCGACCGCCCCAGCCAGCCCGCGAATTGTCGGATGCTCGTAAATAAGCTGCACACCGACCGGCGGCAGGTCGGTGTTGGTGCGCAGCGCAGCGGAGAACCGCGCAATCAGCAGGGAGTTGGCCCCCAGGTTGTCGAAGATGTGAGCCGCAACGGAGACGCGTTCCACTCCGAGCACGGCAGCAAGCTGCTCGGCCAAGGCCGCCTCGGCGTCCGTCGCCGGCTCACAAAACTCTGAGTCATCCGAAGCGCTGACGCGGTGGCTGGGCGTCGGCAGGTTCTTCCGGTCGGCCTTGTCGCTGGGGAGCATCGGCATGGTTTCAAGCTGTTCGTAGAAGGCCGGGATCATATAGCTCGGCAGCCGGTCGCGGAGCTCCTCCCTGATCATTTCAGGCGCCAGATCGGAGACGTCAGATCGCAACGTATAGAACGCGGCGAGCTCTGTCAATCCCGGTGCTGATTCATGTGTCTCGACCACCGCCTGAGCTATCCCCGGGACTTGCAGAAGCACCGATTCAATCTCGGACAGTTCGATCCGGTATCCGCGGATCTTGACCTGGGTGTCGATTCGGCCGTGGTACTCGATCAACCCGTCGTCGGTGATGCGGCCAAGGTCTCCGCTGCGGTAAATTCGCCCGGAGGGGTTGTTCGGGATGCCGATGAAATCGGGAATGAAAGCCGCCTTCGTCTTGTCGGGTTGGTTCAAATACCCAGCTGCAAGTCCGATTCCAGCGATGCCGATCTCCCCCATCTCGCCCGGCGGCAGCGCCCGTGACTCGTCGGGATCCAGGATCATGATCGTGTAGGTCGGCAAGGGCTGCCCCAGGGTGATCGGCTTGTCGGGGTGCATCACGTCCCATGTCGCGGTCACGGTCGCTTCGGTAGGTCCGTAGACATTGAGGAATCGCCGTCCCGGCCGATGCCAGCGTTCGGCCAGATCGCGCGGGCAGGCCTCACCTGAGACGAGTAGGAAACGCAGGTCGGGGAGCTCACCCTCCAGCGTGGCCAGCAAGGTTGGCACACAACACATCGCGGTAATGCCGTTGTCGTTGAGAAACCCTTCCAGTTCGACTCCGAGCAGGCTCTTTGAACTCGGCTTGGGCACCAAAGTCGCCCCGACCATCCACGGCACCCAGATTTCCTCGACGGAGAAGTCAAAGGCGATCGTCAGGCCCTGATAAACACGGTCGTCGCTCTGATATCCGTAGACCTCGGCGGCGACACGGACGAAGTTGCAGATGCTGGAGTGCTCGATGCCCACCCCTTTGGGACGGCCGGTTGACCCCGAGGTATAGATGACGTAGGCCAAGTCCTCAACCGGGTCGGGCTTCTCGATGTCCGTTAGTCGGGAGCTAGGCAAGCCCGCAATGGCAGCCGCGTCCAAGCTCAAGGCGCGGCAGCGTACTTCCGGCAAGAGAGTGGTCAGGTGGCTCAGGGTCAGCACCCGGCTGGCCGCGGAGTCCTCCATGATGTAGCCCATCCGGTCCGGAGGAAACCCGGCGTCCAGCGGCACATAGGCCGCCTGAATCTTGAGCACTGCCAGCATCGAGACGTAGGACCACACCGCATCGTCGAAAAGCAGCGCAATGCGGTCGCCGGCCCGTGCTCCGTCGGCCAGTAGGTGACGGGCCAACTGGTTGGCTCGCGCGTCCAGCTGATCGTAGGTCAACGAGTCCCCAGAGTCGACCGCCAACTGGCCTGCTCGGCCTTCGCGGCGCAGCGAGTCACACCGGCTCTCGAAGAGCGCTTCCAAGCGCTCCCCCGGGGACCACCGCACACTCTGGCGGTGCGAGGACGTCAACAGCAACGGGAGCGAAGTAGCTGCAGTCCCCTCATCAGCTACGTCAGCCGCGCGCGCCGAATCTTCCAAGCGCACCTCGTAGCGCGCTGAGCTAAGCTCCGACTCGCTGAGTTCGACTCTCCGTCCGGCGGCTTCGGTATGCTCGTCTGCCCGGCCGACAAAAACCCGGCCTTCATGATCGGCGCGGAGGATATCTCCACCGTGGTGATCCCGAGGCCAGCCGAGGGTGTCCATCGCAGCATACTTTTGGGCATCTTCTCCCGAATCGGCGTCCTCTGATCCACGGTACGAGTCCTCGCCTCGAGCCATTGGTACCTCCCCGTATCGACGGTTCTTTCGGTGTATTGGGTCACTGAGGTGCTACTCACGTGGGCAAAGCAAACGCCCTCAGGCTGGCTCGGCGGAGTGTCCTGCCGTCGCGCCGTCCCAGCCTGATTTCACCCGGAGGATCCTGGTCCCGCAGAGGCGACCGCCTGAACGACGAACGGCGGAAGATTGTCTTGCGTAAGGTCGTCTACCGCCTCCTTTTCCAGCGGTGACAAACCAAAGGCGGTCCGGAGAGCGGTGACGGCATCGGCAAGCTCATCGGTACGCGCTACAGCCGCGATGCGCAGCTCGGAAATCGAAATCATTGCAGGACTGATTCCGGCGTTCGATAGCGCTGTGAAGAAAGTGCTAAGAGTTGTGGGTGAGGAGCGCATTCCGAGTCCCGTGAGCGAAACCTTGCCCACTTCGTCAGAGTGATAAAGGGCTTCGAATCCGATGCGGCTCTGAGCCGCCTCCAGAACCGCAATGGCTGCCGGCGCCTCCGACGATGGAACGGTGAAGGCGATATCGGCGATTTCGGCGCCGGCGTCCCGCGGATGCTGGGCAATCATTTCGATATTCAGCCCGGATGCGGCGAGTTCCTGAAGGAGCCGTGCGGCGACACTTGAGCAGGCCGGGATGCCTGCGACGGTGACTTGTGCTGCAGAGTTCGCGCTCGCCACGCCCGACACCAGAGTCCGTTCGCCTGCGGTCGCATTCGAAAGCGGCTTGTCGAGACTGGGCAGGATCAGGGTGCCCGTCTTTTGCACGAACGAGGACCGGACATGAATCGGAACACCGAAGCGGCGCGCGTATTCGATGCATCGGAGGTGGAGAACCTTTGCTCCCGCAGCAGCGAACTCAAGCATTTCCTCGCTGGCGAGCACATCGATCTTGCGGGCATTGGGAACGATTCGGGGATCCGCCGTGTATATGCCCTCGACATCCGTGTAGATCTCACAGACGCTTGCACCCAATGCTGCGGCGAGCGCGACGGCGGTCAGGTCCGAACCTCCCCTGCCCAGCGTGGTGACCGCCTCCCCTTTGCGGCTTTTACCCTGGAATCCTGCCACGACGGCGCTCTGGCCGTTCTTCAGACAGGAACGGATTCCGCCCGGATCAACATCGATAAGGTGCGCTTTGCCATGGCTGTCGTCGGTGATGAGGCCCGCCTCGCCGCCTGTGAAAGTCCGAGCCTCAACTCCGAGATCCGCCAACGCGATCGCCAGCAAGGCTGCGGAAACGAGTTCGCCGGTCATCAACAACGTGTCCATTTCGCGGGCAGGGGGATGAGGCGAGACACCGGCCGCGAGATCCAACAACTCGTCGGTGGTGTCGCCCATAGCGGACACCACGGCAACTACTTGATATCCAGACGCCTGGGTCTCAGCCACCCGCTGAGCAGCGCGTCGAATGCCTGCGGCATCGGCCAGAGACGAGCCACCATACTTCTGCACTACGACGTTCGTCGATCGTCCCGCTGCGTCCACCGCCACCGGCAGTCCGCCCGACGGCAGCGGCCCACCACTCGTCCAGTCGTCGCGCGGTAGGACGAATGAGTCCTTCGTCATGCGCACAGCAGTTTCATCAATACCCTTGACGTTTGTCACCCTGACCCCCAATCTTCGTGAACTGCATCTGCACCTCAGTGCGTCGCGCTGCCCACCCCCCCCAACTCCGGCATGCCCTGCTCGCGCGGCAGGATCGCATCCGCCTCATTGCCGGTGTGCTCGACCCGGCGTGCTAATTGCCTGCCGCAGAACCGAGCCGTACGCTCGTGGCCTCAGGACTTCCCCCACGGTTGCTTGGTACTGCGTCCTGCAGCTCCCCGGTAACCGATCGGACCGCCTCTGCAAGAAGGTCAAGCCCGCGGGTCATGTTTTCCGCGCTGATAGTCAGCGCTGGCATGGCTTTGACCACTTCTCCCTCCGGGCCGGAGGTTTCTACCAACAAGCCTCGAGCGAAGGATTCGTCGGCAACTTTCCGTGCCACTGTCCGGTCTGGAAAATACAGGCCGGCCAAAAGCCCCCGGCCGCGGACACGGGCGCCTTCGATGTCGGCTGCCATCGTCGCCAGAGATGTGTGCAGCTGCGCGGCCCGAGCTGCGATTTCTCGTTCGAATCCGCGGCCGTTCCAGAAGTGTTCCAGCGCAGCGGTCCCGGTGACGAAGGCCGGGTTATGGCCGCGGAAGGTACCGTTGTGCTCCCCAGGCTTCCAGATATCTAATTCGGGCTTTAACAGCATGAGGGCAAGCGGCAGTCCGAAACCGGAAATCGATTTGGACAGGCAGACAATATCGGGGTAGATGCCTGCTTCCTCAAAACTGAAGAAAGTGCCGGTACGCCCGCACCCGGCTTGGACATCGTCAACAATAAGCAGCACACCGTGCTGGTGACAGAGATTGGAGAGCCGGCGCAACCACCTGCCACGGGCCGCTCTGAGCCCTCCTTCGCCCTGAACAGTCTCCACTATGACAGCGGCCGGTTTATCCACTCCGGACCCGCTGTCCTCCAACGCGTGCTGCAGCCAAAGAAGATCTTCCATCGGCTGGTCGAAGTAACCATCGTAGGGAATACTTGCGGCGTTATTGAGCGGAACTCCTGCGCCTTGGCGTTTGAATGAATTCCCCGTTACCGCCAGTGCCCCGAGTGTCATGCCGTGAAACGCATTGGTGAAGCTCAGTATCAGGTGTCGACCAGTAACCTTGCGCGCCAGCTTTAAAGCCGCTTCGACGGTGTTCGTTCCGGTGGGACCGGTGAACATAACCTTATAGTCCAGCCCCCGCGGGATCAGGATAAGTTCCTGGAACGTCTCTAAGAATCGCCGCTTCGCCGTCGTCTTCATATCGAGTGCATGGATTACCGAACCGGAACGTAAGTAAGCGATCAGCGGCTCCAGCAGGAGCGGGTGATTGTGCCCATAGTTGAGTGCTCCTGCGCCGGAAAAGAAATCCAGATACTCTCTGCCGTCCTCGCTATACAACTTGTCGCCGGCGGCGTGGTCGAACACGGTATCCCAGGTCCGGCAGTAACTGCGGACCTCCGACTCCAAAGATGCAAAAATATCTGTCATTTGTCTGCCTTAGCTGTCGCGGACTGCCCCGGGCATACCTTCTCGGGCCCATCCTGCTGTCTCGGACGGTGCCGGTCCGTCGTATGTGGGTCCGTGCAGATGGTGAACCCGAGCTTGTCGATCATGACCATTCCCCGCCCCCAATCTGTTCCCTTTGGACCCGAATCCGTGCAACCAGACGGATTCGGCGCACGACCAACCGCGCGCTGTGCTACTGCGGTTTATCGCGCGCGATGCCGCCCGTGTCGCAGGTGCGGCGTCGTGTCCCAAATGCGGTTGCCGGGATGGATGTCACAGCCCGCCGGCGCATGCCGGCGCTGTGACCCGGAACCAAAAGCCGTCGAAACCCCAGTGCTTTTCCGATGTTTCGACGCTTTTAGCTTAGGAAGCGGCTACGTTATTTGCCCAAGTAGCCGACACTCGACTTGGGCCGCCGATTCCGCTGATTCGCGCTCGGCCTGCTCGAGTGCCTACTTGCCGGTGCTCGAACGCTACTTGAAACCGCGCGTTCAGATACTTGCTGTTGGCCCTCAGATCGAGATTTTTGCGGTTCTCAGCCCGAGTTTTAAACAGGGTGCCCCACGACCGCCCGGGGAGAGCGCGTCAAGGACTTCTCGATCTGCTTGTTGGAAGAGTCTGCGCATAACGGGAAGACAAGCTGTTGCTCCCGCGGAGTAAACGCCGGTCCACCCCCATAGGCACGCTCGGTCATTTGTTGAAGACTCGCCATGCTGGGCCTAGTCGAGCGGCCTCTGTCAGGCCGGGACAGAGGGATGCTGTGCACAGCGCCGAAGGGTGCCTTCCGATCGCACGTGCCGCAGAAGACCAACGACATGGCCGTGTCCAGGGGCGGCATCAGCCGTGCTGCGCCGGTCCCGCCGGGCCGCGGGCATTGCGTTACCACGCCGCGCAGCGGGATGCGAGGCGTCTTGACGTTGCGCTACCCAGCCCTGACACACACGGGAAGAGGGGCCGACTGTGTCGTCGGCCCCTCTCAGGGATTCTTGGTGGCCGGGCGCAACTCAGCCGGCCAGGACGTCCCTCGTCAGGCCTTGCCGTCGAACAGGCTGGTCACCGAACCGTCTTCGAAGACTTCCCGGACCGCGCGGGCGATCAACGGGGCAATCGACAGGACGGTCAGTTCCTTGAAGTTCTTCTCCGGCGGGATCGGCAACGTGTTGGTGACCACCACTTCCCTGGCTCCGCTCTCGGACAGCCTGCGGGCGGCAGGATCGGAGAAGACTGCGTGAGTGGCCGCGATGATCACGTCCTTGGCGCCGGCGTTCATCAGGACCTGGACGGCACCGGAAATGGTTCCGCCGGTGTCGATCATGTCGTCGATCAGTACGCAGGTGCGGCCCTCAACCAGACCCACGACCTGCTTGGACACCGCTTGGTTCGGCATGTTGACGTCGCGGGACTTATGCACAAAGGCCAGCGGTGCCCCACCCAGGCGCTCGGCCCACTGTTCGGCGACGCGCACCCGGCCGGTGTCGGGGGAAACCACCGTCACGTTGTCCAGATCCACCCGGGTGCGGACGTAGTCGGCCAGCAGCGGAATGGCCATCAGGTGGTCGACCGGTCCGTCGAAGAAGCCCTGGATCTGCGCGGTGTGCAGGTCCACGGAGATCAACCGGTCGGCGCCGGCTGTCTTGTACATATCCGCCACCAGGCGTGCGGAGATCGGCTCGCGGCCGCGATGCTTTTTGTCCTGGCGGGCATACGGGTAAAACGGCGCGACGACGGTGATCCGCTTCGCCGAGGCCCGCTTGAGGGTGTCCACCATGATCAGGTGCTCCATCAGCCATTCGTTGATTGGGGCAGGATGGGCCTGGAGGACGAAGGCGTCGGTGCCGCGGACGCTTTCCTCGAACCGCACGTAGATCTCGCCGTTTGCGAAGTCGTAGGCCGACGACGGCAGCAGTTCGATGTCCAGTTCTTTGGCGATCTGCTGCGCCAGCTCAGGATGGGCGCGTCCGGAAGCCAGTACCAGCCTCTTTTCGCCCTGTGCCTTGATTCCGCTCATGAAGGATCACTTTCTACAGTTGGAGATTGCGTGGAGGAGGTTTGTGAGGCAGCTTCCGCGGAGGAACTGCCGGGACGGTTCTTCTGTACCCACCCTTCCAGATTCCGCTGAGGCGCAACGTTGACGGCGAGCGCACCGGCCGGAACATCCTTGCGGATAACGGCGCCGGCACCCGAATAGGCGCCATCACCAACCTGCACGGGGGCAACGAAAACAGTGTTGGAGCCGGTGCGCACGTTGGAGCCGATGACGGTGCGGTGCTTCTTTTCGCCGTCGTAATTGGCGGTGATGTTGCCGCAGCCGATGTTGGCGTTGTCGCCGATTTCGGCATCCCCGGCGTAGCCAAGATGGGACAGCTTCGCGCCCTTGCCGATGGTCACATTCTTGGTTTCGTAGAAGGCGCCGATCTTGCCCTTCTCGCCCAGCACGGTGCCGGGGCGCAGGTAGGTAAAGGGACCAACCGTGGCGCGGGGTCCGATCTCGGAGTCGGAGCCGTGCGTCCTGACCACGGAAGCACCCTCGCCGACGGTCACGTTCCTCAGCGTCGTGTCCGGCCCCACTACCGCATCCGCGGCAACATGCGTGGAACCGTGCAGTTGGGTTCCCGGCAAGAGCGTCACATCGGTCCCGAACGTCACCGTCGAATCGATCCACGTGGTCGCCGGATCCACAATGCTGACGCCGGAGCGCATGGCAGCGGCCAGGATCCGCCGGTTGTGCTCCGCGCCCAGTGCTGCCAACTGCACCCGGTCATTGGCGCCCTCCACCTGCCACCGGTCGGCAGTGACGACGGCGGCCACCCGCCCGCCGTCGGCTCGGGCCAGCGACAGCACATCGGTGAGGTACTTCTCGCCCTGAACGTTGTCGGTGGTGATTTTGGACAGTGCACCGCGAAGCACCGTCGCGTCGAAGGCATAAATGCCGGAATTGACTTCGCGGATGGCGCGCTGCTCTTCCGTAGCATCCTTGTGTTCCACAATCCCCTGCACACTGCCGTCCGCGGCCCGGATGATCCGGCCGTACCCACCCGCATCATCAAGGACCGCGGTCAGCACGGTGACAGCGTTGCCGCTGGAGGCATGCTCGGAGACCAGGTCGCGGAGCAATTCGCTGGTCAGGAGCGGAACGTCTCCATAGGTGACCACCACGGTCCCATCCAGCCCGGCCGGGAGGGCTTCCAGCGCCACCTCCACCGCCCGGCCCGTGCCGGGAATTTCGTCTTGGTCAACAATCAGGACGTCCGGGTCGAGCGCGGCAATATGTTCCGCCACCCGGTCCCGCTCGTGACGCACGACGGCGGCCAGGACCGTGGGTGCCAGACCGCGGGCGGCGGCGAGCGCATGGCCCACCATGGAAATGCCGCCGATCTCATGCAGAATCTTCGGCTTCTTGGACTTCATTCGGGTGCCCGCCCCCGCGGCCAAGACAATGACCGCTGCAGGAGTTAAAGCTGATTTGACGTTTTTTTCTTGGACGTCCTGGGGGCTCACTAAGTGGCACTCCTCGCTGCGCTGATTCCGGTGTAGCCGGAGCATAGGGGTTGACGGCATCCTAGCTGCCACAACACCGCACGTTCACCGGCCGGTGATCGTTCCGCCCATAGGATTCGAACCTATACTCCACAGCTCCAAAGGCTGGGGTGCTGCCATTACACCAGGGCGGAATGTGCGGGAGCAGGATTGCCTCCTCGGCACAAGTGTCCATTTTGCCATGATTTCCGACGCCGATGCGACTTGGCGTCGGACCCGTGTCCTTTGGTCAGACCCACCTGCGCCTATCGGCCGGTGGCGGGCTGGGTTTGTTGCCCGCCTGGCCCGCAGGTCCACAACCAGTGGGCGCTATTCGGCAAGCGCCGAAGATGTCATGCCGATGGGGTCGGTGTCTGCTACATCGGCAGCAGCGGGGAGCCGTGCTCCGCTGTGCAGTAGTTCGGCGATCCGCTCCGCCGACACGGGTTTGCTGAAGTAGAATCCTTGGCCGCCGGCACAGCCCAGATCACGCAACTGTTCGGCCTGTTCCCGCGTCTCGATTCCTTCGAAAATCGCATCCAAGCCCGCCGCACGAATGAGCTGCAACACCGCCGCGATGAAATCCTGCTGCGACCCGTCGGCAGAATGCGTAGCAATGATGGAGCGGTCGACTTTGACCAAGTCGACGGGCAGCTCGCGCAGGTAGCTGATCGAGGAGTAGCCGGTGCCGAAGTCATCGATTTCAATACCAATGCCGAGCTTGCGCAGGGCGAGCAAGGAGTATGTCTCCACTTCGCCGCCGGTGACCAAGCCGGTTTCAGTGATTTCCAGGACCAGTGACTCAGCGGCTATTCCGGAATCCCTCAAAACGCCACGGACATAGTCCACCAAGTCGATCCGCTGCAGCTCGGCGACGGAGAGATTGACCCGGATCTGGAACCCAGGGTCCAAATCCATGTCGGCCGACCACTCGGCAAACTGATGCGCAGCGGCGGAAAGAGTCCAACGGCCCAAGTCAATAATCAGGCCGGTCTGCTCAGCCATCGGAATAAAGTCGTTGGGCATGACGCGGCCTCGTACCGGATGGTTCCACCTCACCAGTGCTTCCACTCCCAGCAGGCGCCCGGTGCACAGATCCACCACCGGCTGGTACTCCAGGTCAAAACCCCCGGTTGCTATGGCCCCGCGGAGTTCGGACGCCATTTGGTTGTGCAACTGCCGCGCCTGCAGCATGTGGGACTGGAAGACCTTAATGCGGTTCTGTGGATCCTTTTTCGCTTCATACATGGCTGTATCCGCGTCGAGTAACAAGCTTTGCGCGCTCTGCCCGGCATCTGCCACTCGCACGCCGATGCTGGCTTGCGCCCACACTGTCAGTTCGTCGAGCCGAATATCGTCGTTCAAGACCCCCAGAATCCGGTGGGCAACCTGAAGCGCAAGATCAGTTGTGGCACGAGGCAGCAGAATGGCGAATTCATCTCCGCCCAGCCGCGCCACGGTGTCCACTTCGCGCACGATCGACCGAAGACGGTTCCCCACCACCGTCAGTACGCGGTCCCCGGCGTCGTGTCCAAAACTGTCGTTGACCTGCTTGAAGGAATCCAGATCCAGCAGCAGCAGCGCGGGAGCCCGCTGGCCAGAGCGTGCGTCCTCCAAGGCAGCGGCCATCGCGTTTGCCAAGGCGGTTCGGTTGGCAAGACCGGTCAGTGCATCGGTCATGGCCATCCTGCTCATGTCCCGATGAGCCTGTCGCAGCTCCGCGGTGCGGGTTTCAACACGCCGTTCCAGCTCCGAGTAGCTCAACTGCAGTTCCTCAGCCAGGAGATTAACCCCGGTTATCACTGCGTCAATTTCGTCCCGTGCAGCCGACGGTTCAACCCTTGTGGTCAGGTCGCCGCCGGCTAGACTGACCATGCCGTCGACCAGTCGTTGGAGCCGCGGGTCGGGATTATGCGGCATTATCCCGTTCCAGCCACTCACGGGCCTGCGGTTCGGAGTCAAAATAGCGGACGGGGCAATCTGAAGGTTCAGTTCCCAGCACGAAATTAGCAATCACCCGGTCCACAGGTGATTCGCCGACCAAGGCAATCGCGGACGCATTCGTCTGCCGGCCAAGCATTGAGCGTGCCATTCGCGAGATCGAAGCCACGCCCTTCAACCGCATGAGTACGCGGCAGGGCCGGCCGCCGGAAAGTACCTGAAGCTGTGACGAAGTGCTGACGGCGACTTCGTCGGTGAAAGCCGCGCCCCTCGGCAGGTCAACGCTAATGATTCCGTCTCCAGAACGGCTGATGTCGGCAGCAGCGGCGTCGGCCGCACCGACTACGCGGCCCATACGGCCGTGTCGTCGTTAGATACCGCTCCTGTAACCCTTTCGGACCAGCCATGACCTAACACGTGCATCCGCTCCCCAACGATTCGAAGGGAGCATGCGCTCCCGACCAACAAATCCAGAACTTACTGCTTCATTACCTACTGCCACAACGACTGTCTGCCATTTGTTCACAGCGTAAACGAACGGCGTTCACGACACGCGCAATGACACGACGAATAATACAATCACGAAGCTTGCGGGAACCCTGCGATTTCCGCAGCTACCTGAGCCGCACGGTCCGTAGCGCCCGACTGGTCGAAATAGGCCCGACTTTCTTTCAAATGGCGCAGGGCCGCAGCACTATCACCTTTCACGCGGAGCGTCTTGCTGAGAAGCAAGTTGGCCTCGCCTGCCGTTTGATGAGCCATGGACGGCGACTCCACACAGATCGGCACAAGCAGTTGCGCAGCTTCATCAATCTCGCCTCGCTGAAAGTGCCAGTGGGCCCGGTTTAATTGGTTCATGCGACGGACGTCATCCGTCAGGCCGATGATGGACGCCGCCAATTCGGCACGGTCCATGCAGTCTTCTGCTTCCGTGTCGGCGATTCCGGCGGCGAATCTCATGGCTGCTGAAGCCCTATTGAACCAGGCCCAAAGAGATAGATCGTTAGACGGGGAAAGGTGTTCCGCTGCCAGTTGGTGATAGCGCACTCCCTCGCGTGGGTCTTGTCGGAGGAAAGCCACGTTCCCAATCGCCCAGTAACCCTTCCCAGCCATTTGGGCGTCGTTGGATGCCTGCAGCAGTGGGATGAGACACTGGCATTGTTGCCACGCATCGTCCATTAGGTCGTTTTCTGCCAGGGCTGCGACAAGCGCGGTCAGGGCTGAGACTCTGATCTCGCTGGGCAATTCAGCTGATTCGCTCAGTGCCACAGACGAGGTCGCGAACTTAAGCGCGTCAGCCAGTTCACCCGCTCCCTGAGAAGCAACTGATTTAATCGTCAACACCCGGCTAAGGAGTTCAGGGGAGTTGGCTGTCAATGTGTGGGTCTCTAGCGTCTCTGCGGTGCTAATGCAGTCATAGAAGCGGCCCAAATCTCGGAAGCATTCAGCTTCGAGAAAAGTCATGTGCCACCAAGTCCCTTGGTCACCGTCAGAAGTAGCCCGCGCTGCGCGCTGTCTGGCAATATTTCGCGCCTCTAGAAAGTCACGCTTGGCAAACGCATCTCGCGCCCTCAGCTCAAGCAATATGCCGTCGCCTGCACCAGCTGCTATCACCATGTGCATTCCCCTCCAATGTTTTGCCACCCGAGCAGATCAGACGACTCTCAAGTTGATCATATTCGCTAAGTGGGCTGCATTGGGGAGCAGCTAAATGTGTCGTTTCACCTCTAGCTCGGCAGCTCATTGCTCTGTACACTTGCAATGTCGGCACGTCCTGTATGGATTTGCGGATCCGTGCATAACAAGTGAATGAGGGAGTCTCTATGAAGAAGTTTTCCGCAACCCTTTTGGTTGCAGCAGTCCTTGCGGTCGCCGGTGCAGCTGCGCCTGCCGCTGCAGCAGATTCCTCCGATTTGTCCAGCACTGTTGTGCAAAGCAAGACCTTCAGTGGCGGTCTCACCACCAATGCAGGCAACTGGCCGCACTAAGTTGTTTAGGGGCGGAATATATTTCCGCCTACCGGCTAAGGCCGTGGCATGCATCTTCGGATGCGTGTCACGGCCTTTGTGCTTTTAGGAAGCGGTGACAGCGTCCGTGTTTTCGGCGGCGTGGCGCTGACCGTCGTCGGCTGACAGTGGCAGGGTGATGGTGAATGTGGTGCCGACTCCGATGGTGGACTCGACGGAAACGCTGCCGCGGTGCTGGTCCACCATTCCCTTCACGATCGCCAGGCCCAGACCGGTGCCTTGAATGGCGTGCGCGTTGGACGCGCGGTAAAAACGGGAAAACAGTTGCGGCAGATCGTCTTCCGGGATGCCGATCCCGCTGTCGGCGACCGTCACTATGGCGCAGGGAACACCGTCGTCGTTTTGAGTGCCGGTGCCAACGGTGACACGCACTGTCCCATCCTGAGGTGTGAACTTCACGGCGTTGGACATGATGTTGGCGAAGACCTGTTCAAGCATCTTGGCATCGCCGTCTGCGGCGAGCCGGGTGTCCAGCCCCTCCCCAACGAGCTTGACGTTTTTGGCTTGGGCGGCCGGCGCCAGTGCGGTGGACACCATGCGCAGCAGCCGCGGCAGGTCCACCGGTTCCGTCTTCAAACCGCTGCTCTGGAAGTCCATCCGGGACAGCGTCAGCATGTCTTCGATCAGCTCACGCAGGCGAGTGGCATTCCGCCCCACCACCTTGAGCATCCGGGCCACCGAATCCGGGATTTCGCCGGCGTCTCCATCCAGCACCAATTCCAAGTAGCCGGTGATAGAGGTCAGCGGGGTCCGGAGCTCGTGGTTGACCGTTGCCACGAAGTTCGACTTGGCTTGGTCCAGTTCGCGGAGCTTTTCCACGACTTCTTGCTGCGCCGTGATCAAGTGCCCCTGGATCAGCCCATGGGCCAGGTTCCCGGCCACATGTTGCAGCAGCGAAAGCTCAGCGGGCGACCACGACTGCGGCTGCCCGTGCCGGATCAGGCACATCAGTCCGAACGCTTTCGAGCCCTGTCCCAAAGGCGCCAGCACTGACGCCTTGCCCCGCGCGCTGGCAAACCATTCGGTCAGGTGGGCATGTTCTGCAAAGTCGATGCTTCCGTCATCAGCCGACGTTAGGACGCTGCCCTTGGTCCAGAGAGCGGAGGCCAACTGCAGCACCTGCTCCTCGGTTCGATGCGGCATCGCCATGACGTCCTGTTCGCTGGCCCACTGGGCGGCGGTGTGCGGAACCCTTTCATCGTCCAGGGTGCGGATCCAGACTTGATCCGCTTCGAAGGCCGCGCCGATCCCCCGTAGAGCAAGAGTAATCATCTCGTCCGGATCGTTGGTGCTGCGGATGCCCTCGGATACGCGCCGGATGCGGTCGCGGAGGACAGCCACGCCGTTGCGCTCACGGCGGCGGTGTTCCGATCTGGCGAGCGTCACGCGCACGCGGTTGACCACACTGGATGCTGAAAGCGGCTTGATCAGATAGTCCGAGACGCCCATTTCATAACCGCGTTCAACCAGCGGCAGTTCGGCTTCGGTAGCAATCAGCATCACTCGCCATTGCGCCCCGGTCTGGCGGTCCGACAGCCGTCGAACGGCTTCCATCCCTGCCAGCGACATGTCGCCGGCGTCCACCAGGAGGATATCCGGTGGATTGCGCTGCAGCTCGTCTAGAACCTGCCCAGCGGTGGCAAAGGCAGTCACGGTCATTCCGGCAGCTTCTAGGACTGTGCACAGGAACTCCCGGCTTGCGGCATCGGTGGCGCCGATCAGTACCGTTGGGCGAACTGCTGTCCCAGGCTCACCTGCATCGGTCCGCACGGCGACTCCTCCTGCGTTGAACGCGGCCCGGCGTCGTCCCGGCCCCCTGACATTATGAATGAAGACTAGCAGTGCCCTTGGGCCGGAAATCGCAGGTTACGGCCAGGCTTCCATGCCACCCAAACCTCACCGGACCTCGGCCAGCGGACACTCCTTGAGGCAGGGGGTATTCCCTACGCGTTCAAGGACCGCTCCTGTCCACAATGAATCCGCCATGGCATCGACTCCCCACTCCTCTAGGCGATGTGAGGCAGGGACGAACCCGCCGGTCGCCAGGCTGTCCGATGCCGGAACGCATGGTCTAACGTGGCGATTATGAGCAGCCCACCCGCCGTACGGCAGATCGGTGCTATCCCGCCGCTGGTCCTCGCGGCCATCGCAGTGACCGTCCTGGCCTGGGCCAGCGCGTTCATCGTGATCCGCGGCGTGCTGCCGCATTTCGGACCAGGCCCGCTCAGCCTGCTGCGGCTCGTTATCGGCTCCGCCGCCTTGGCACTGCTGCTGATTGGGCGGCCCTGGGTGAGGCCGAACCGTCGGGCCTGGCTGCTGATCATCGGCTGCGGCCTCATGTGGTTCGGCGTCTACAACTTCGCCCTCAACACCGCCGAACAGACGCTCGATGGCGGGACCACCGCCATGATCGTCAATTTCGCCCCGATACTGACTGCCTTGGGCGCCGGGCTGTTCCTGCGGGAAGGCATCCCCACCTGGCTGGCGATCGGTGCCGGCATTGCCTTCCTGGGCGTGGTGCTGATCGGCTTCGGTACCGGCGGGGGCGCCGCCGGAGGGACCGGGCTGCTGTGGGCGCTGGCGGCGGCGGTGACCTACTCGGCCGGTGTGTTGCTGCAGAAACCCGCGCTGGGCAGCGTTCCCGCGGGCCAGGTCACCTGGCTGGCCTGCACCGTTGGTGCCATCTCGTCACTCCCCTTCGCCGGCGAACTCGTGGCTGACCTGGGCAGCGCGCCGGCGGCGGCGACCCTGGGCGTGGTCTATCTGGGCATTGTCCCCACGGCGCTGGCCTTCAGCACGTGGGCCTATGCGCTGGCCCGGATGCCGGCCGGACAACTGAGCGTTTCGTCCTACTTGGTGCCGCCGGTCGCCATCCTGCTCGGGTGGCTGTTCCTGGGCGAAACACCCACGCTGCTGGCCATTGTCGGCGGCACGGTCTGCCTGCTGGGCGTGGGGCTCTCCCGCCGGCGTGGCCGGCAGGCGAAGCAGTCAGGCGCCGACGCCCACGCTGCCGAGGGTGCGCAGCCGGCTGGCGATGCGGGAGACGTCCACCGCCGACGGGCTGGCTGACGGCCCCAGGTCCAGCGGCTCGGCACAGATGAGGGTCAGCGGCACATCGGCGTCATAGAGGATGTCCACGATATTGCTCAGGCGCTGCCAGCCGTTCATGCTGATATCGCCGCGGCCCGGCACGCCGGAAATGACCCAGTGTGCAGAGTGCGGCAGCAGAGCCAAATAATCAGCCGCGGCGGTGGGGCCTTCGCACAGGTCTTGGAAATCGAACCACACTTCAGCCGCGGTGCACCGGAGGACTGGAAGCGGCCGGCTCGCCGGCCGAAGTTCGCGTGCCTCGGCCGCGGACGGCCACTCCAGTCCGGCCTCGCGCACCCGTGGGTCGGTCGGTCCGTGTGGGGCGAGCACCATGGCACCGTCGCTGAACCGCTCGAGGCGGACGCCGCCGTCGTTATTTTGGCCGCTGGGCCGGCCGGCAGACAGCGTGCGGTAATCCACCGGTCCGGCGATGGAGGCAACGTGCATGGTGCGGCGGATTAATGCGATCGTCGACTCGAACAGGGAGTGGAAATCCTCGTTGGGCATCAGTCGCTCGGGCGGATAGTTGGAGGTGGCTACCAACGTGATGCCGCGGCGGTGTATCTCGCGCAGCAACCGCGCCAGCAATTGGGCGTCGCCGGGATCATGGACATGGAATTCGTCCACGACCAGCAGCGTGCAGTCCTGCAGCAGCGCCGCTATGGCCATGTCGACGGCGCTGGTTCCCGGCGGCCGGGCGGCCGGGTCCTGCGCTTCCCGTCGGTGGGCGTGGAGTTGGCGGAACAGGTCGTGGAAGTGCCAGCGCTTTTTCTCCGGCAGGTCGAGTGCTTCGAAAAACTGCCGGGCCAGCCAACTCTTGCCCCGCCCCACCGGCCCCCACAGATAGAGCCCCGGCCGCTTGCCCGGTAGCGGGAGTGCGGTCGCCGCCAGCCCGGCGCCGGCGTCGGCCAGCAGCTGCGCCGCCTCCTGCTGGTCGCCGTCAAGGCGGAAGCCGGCGGTTGAGGCGGCCTGTTCAAAATGGTCAAGCAGCCGCTGGCGGGTGCGGGCCTTGCCCTGCCGGCCGGCTGCCGTGTTTCCTGCATCCACGCAGGCCCTCCTTCTCCCGGTCCCCACGACTTGGCCACTGGCCGTCAGTCAGCTTGGGCCGGGAACAGATTAACAGCCGGCAGGGTGTTAACGGCGGCAGGGCGCCCCGGCCTCCCCCTTCGGGAAGATCAGAGCGCCCTGCTGCGCGGAGCGTTCAGCGGCCACAGGCCGCCGGTTCCGAGAGGTTAGTTCGCAGCGACGGCGGCGGCGCGGACGGACTCCATGGCCTTGGTCCACGGGATGAGCTGGTCGATCATCGGGGCCAGGGTGCCGGCGTTCTGCTCGGTCGGCTTGAAGTCGGCGAAGTTCTCGAAATCGGTGAACAGCGAGAACATGACCTGGTTGCGCACGTGGGCGATCTGCAGTTCGGACAGGATGTTGCGCAGGTGCTCGGCGGCACGGGCGCCACCCATGGAACCGTAGGAAACGATGCCGGCGGCCTTGTTGTTGAACTCGACGTTCAGGTAGGACAGGGCGTTGGTCAGGGCCGGGGTAACGGTGTGGTTGTACTCGCCGGTGACGAAGATGAAGCCGTCGAACTCGCTGATCTTGGCCGACCAGGTCTTGGTGTGGTCGTTCTGGTAGTTCTGGTACGCGGCCGGGTAAGCTTCGTCCAGCAGGGGCAGGTTGAAGTCGGCGATGTCGACAACCTCGAACTCGGCGTCGGTGCGGCCGGCGGCCTGGGCGAGTACCCAGTCGGCAACCTGCTTGTTGACTCGACCCGGACGGGTGCTGCCGGTGACGATAGCGATCTTGGTCATGTAATGAACCCCTTCGAGGTCTGTTTCCCAACGTGCCGACGTTGTTGACACGTCATGGTTTTGTTGACACGTCAATGATGCAGGACGCAAACTTGAATTGTCAACTAACGGCGAGAAAGGCACCACTGTGAACTCCGACCCCCGTTGGCTGAACGACCACGAGCAGGAAATCTGGCGTGCCTTCCGCGAACTACTGTGGGGCTTTGAATCGGCGATGGACCGCCAACTGCTGCGGGACTCCGACCTTTCCGGCGTGGAGTATTCGGTCCTGGCCTCCCTCTCCGAGGCTGACCAGGGCGTCCTGCGGGCTCGGGACATCGCCCAGCGACTGGACTGGGAACGCAGCCGGCTGTCCCACTTGCTCAAGCGCATGGAAGCCCGCGGACTGGTGGAGCGGGTGGCCTGCCCCACGGACGCACGCGGTTTCAATGTTTCGATGACCGCCGCGGGCTGGGACGTCCTTCGGCAGGCTGCGCCCGGGCACGTGACCTTTGTGCGGGAGAACGTCTTCGATCCGCTCTCGGCCGCGGAACGCGAGGCACTGTTCTCGGCAAGCGCCAAGATCCAGCAGTCAATCCGCGACTCGGGCCTTTGGGGGAACACCGGCAAGTCGTCCTGAGCGGCAGGGGTCACTCCAGTATTTCGGAGACTTCCAGCCACTCCATTTCCAGGCCTTCCTTCTCCTCGGCGATCTCCTGGAGCTTGCGGTTCATCTCCGCCAGCCCGGAAAAATCGACGTCGGCCTTGGCGCCGGCCGCGTGCATCTGCTCCTTGAGCTTGTCCTCCTGCTGACCCAGCTTGCCCAGCTGGCGTTCAATCCGGTTGAGATCCTTCTTGGCCTGGCGTTTGTCGGCTTCGCTGTGCTCGGTGCCGGAAGCCGTTTGGGCGGCGCCGCCGCCGGCCGGAGCCGGCGCGGCCCCGCCGGTCAGCGATGCTTCGCGCAGCTCAAGGTACTGGTCCACTCCCCCGGGCAGCCCGCGGAGCTTGCCGTCGCCCAGCAGCGCCATTTGGTGGTCGGTCACCCGTTCCAGCAGGTAGCGGTCGTGCGAGACCACCACCAGTGTGCCCTGCCATCCGTCCAGCACGTCCTCCACCGCGGCCAGCGTGTCCGTGTCCAGGTCGTTGGTGGGCTCATCCAGCATCAGCACGTTTGGCTCGCCGACCAACAGCCGCAGCAGCTGCAGCCGCCGCCGCTCGCCGCCGGAGAGATCACGAACCGGCGTCCACTGCTTCTCTTTGGAGAAGCCGAGCTGTTCCACCAGTTGGCTGGCTGAAACCTCGCGTCCGCCGATGTTGAAGACCTGGCGTTCGCGCTGGATCACTTCCACCACGCGCAGGTCCATGACGTCGTCGAGTTCGCGGACTTCCTGGGTCAGCATGGCGGTCTGCACCGTCTTGCCGCGCTTGACCTTGCCGGCGGTGGGCTGGATCTCGCCGTTCAGCAGCCGCAGCAGAGTGGTCTTGCCCGCCCCATTGACGCCCACCAGGCCCAGCCGTTCGCCGGGCGCCAGCCGCAGGGTGATGTTGTCGAAGAGCGGGCCGGATCCGCCGTCGCTGTCAGAGGGCCGGGGCGGCGGGGTGTAGGACACGTGCTCAAGGTCCAGCACGTCCTTGCCGAGCCGAGCCGTGGCCATCTTGTTCAGCGCCACCGCGTCCCGCGGCTCGGGCACATCGGCGATCAGTTCGTTGGCTGCTTCGATCCTGAACTTCGGCTTCGCGGTCCGGGCCGGTGCCCCGCGGCGCAGCCAGGCCAGCTCCTTCTTGACCAGCTGCTGCCGTTTTCCTTCGACGACGGCGGCCGTGCGGTTGCGTTCGGCACGGGCCAGGACGTAGGCGGCGTATCCGCCGTCGAACGGGTCCACAACGCCGTCGTGGACTTCCCACGTGCGGGTGCACACTTCGTCCAGGAACCAGCGGTCGTGGGTGACCACCAGGAAGGCTCCCTCATTCGGGCGCCACCGCGTCTTGAGGTGCCGGGCAAGCCAGGCCACACCCTCGACGTCAAGGTGGTTGGTCGGCTCGTCCAGCATGATCACGTCGTGCGGCTCGATCAGCAGCTTGGCGAGCGCAACCCGGCGCCGCTGCCCGCCGGACAACGACGACACCGTGGCATGCCAGTCGACATCGCCCACCAGGCCTTCCATGATCTCGCGGATCCGCGGATTCGAGGCCCACTCATGCTCGGCGGCCTCGCCGACGATCGCCACGCCGACCGGCAGGTCCCCGTTGAGCACGTCCTGCTGGTCCAGGTAGCCGACGTTAACGTCGCCGCGTTTGGTGACCCGGCCGGCGTCCGGCGTGCTGCGCTGCGACAGCAGCCGCATCAAGGTGGACTTGCCATCGCCGTTGCGCCCCACCATGCCAATCCGATCGCCCTCGTTCAGGCCGAGGGACACCGAATCCAAGATGGTGCGGGTGGCAAAGGAGACGCTGACGTTTTCTGCGCCGAGCAAGTGGACCAAGGATGCTGCTTTCTGTTGCTTTGACGTAGTGCTTTTGTCGGGCCGGTAGTGGCCGGGTAGGACCGGGCCGTCAGGCCATGATGCGGGCGCCGTGCACCGGTCCGCGGACCGGCAGGGCAACCACGCCGGCGACGTCCGAGAGCCGCTGAGCCAGTTCTGCCGCTTCCTGCCGTCCTGCGGTGAGAAAGGCCACGGTTGGGCCGGAACCGGAAACCAGGCCGGCCAGCGCGCCTTCGGCCCGACCCAGTTCAAGGATATCGGCAAGCTCGGGCGCCAGTTCGATGGCGGCCTCCTGCAGATCATTGTGCAAACAACTAGCCAGTTGGTGGACGTCGCCGGACTGCATGGCCTGCAGGATCGCCGGCTCCACCTGCTCCGGTTCGGCCGGCACATGGCCGCGGCGGGCCCGCAGGTCGTCGGCCACCGCATAGACCTTGGGCGTCGACAGACCGAACGAGGCCGGCACCAGCACCCAGTGCATTTCGCTGCGCGCCAGCGCCGGCGTCAGCCGGTCGCCGACCCCGAGCCCGACGGCAACTCCGCCGTGCAGCGCGAACGGCACGTCCGCACCGAGTCCGCCGGCCAGCCCGATCAGTTCATCGCGCGAGTAGCCGGTGTTCCAGAGCGCGCTGCAGGCCACCAGGGCGGCAGCGGCGTCGGCCGAGCCACCGCCCATCCCGCCCGCTATCGGGACCCGCTTGGTGATGTCCAGGTGCACACCCTGTGGGTGGCCGGAGGTTTCGCGGATGAGTTCTGCGGCCTGCACCGCCAAGTTGGAAGCGTCCAGCGGAATGCCATTCAGGTCGAAGTCCAGTCCAGCCCCATTGCGCACACTGACCGTGATGGCCTCGTCGTCGCGCGCGGTAGCAGTGACTTCCTCATACAGCGAGAGCGCCAAATAAACGCTGGCCACCGAGTGATAGCCATCCGGCCGGGGCCCGCCCACCCGGAAGGAAACGTTGATCTTTCCCGGCGCCATCACGCGGACCGGACGTGTTCTACTCATGCCACCATCCTCCTAGCCGACGAGCGGATGGTTGAACTCCGCGATCCGGGCAAAGGCGGCGATGTCCAGCACTTCCCCGCGGGCGCTGGGATCCACATTGGCGTGGCGCAGCGCTTCCTCCGCCCGCGCCGCACTGCCGGCCCAACCGGCCAAGGCCGCCCGCAGCGTCTTGCGGCGCTGTGCGAAGGCGGCGTCGATGACGGCAAACACCTCGCGGCGCGGGGCGCGGGTCACCGGCGGCTCGCCGCGGGTGAACTCCACCAGGCCGGAGGCGATCTTGGGTGCCGGCCAGAACACGTTCATGCCAATCACGCCTGCCTTGCGCATGCTGCCGTACCACGCTGCCTTGACGCTGGGCACGCCATAGATTTTGGAGCCGGGTTTGGCTGCAAGCCGGTCGGCCACCTCGTCCTGGACCATCACCAAGCCGTGCCGCAGCGACGGGAAGTGCTCCAGCAGGTGCAGGACCACCGGCACGGCAACGTTGTAGGGCAGGTTCGCGACCAGCGCGTCCGGCGCCTTCGGCAGCTCGGTGACCTGCAGCGCGTCCGCCAGCACCACGTCCAGCCGGCCGGCGGCATCGGGACGCCATTCGGATGCGGTCTGCTCCAGGCGGGCGGCAAGCTTGGGGTCGATTTCGACGGCGACCACATGCCCCGCCGCATCCAGCAGCCCAAGCGTGAGCGAGCCGAGACCGGGACCGACCTCCAGCACGGTCTCGCCGGGTACCACCTCGGCGGTGGCCACGATCCTGCGGATGGTGTTGCCGTCGATGACGAAGTTCTGTCCGAGGGTCTTGGTCGGACGCACGTCCAGTTCGGCCGCGAGCCTGCGGATGTCGGCAGCCCCGAGCAACGGCCTGGGCGGTACGGCCGCGGTTTCCCTGTCGTTTTGCCGGGAGCTTGTGCCGGGGGCGGAATGTGGTTCTGTCACTGTGCCATCGTATCGGGCCGGCGCCCGCTGCCGCGGCGGCCCGCCCCGCCCGCTTGCCGTACCCCGTGGTTAACGCACCTCGGGCCCGGGCAGTGGTGCCCGGGCCCGAAGTGGGCGGAATAACTGACGGGATGCTTAGAGCAGTCCCAGCTTGGCGGCGCAGGCAGGCCAGTGGCCCCACCCGCCGTTGCCGCGCAGCACTTCGGCGGTCGCGATCTGCTCCGACGGAGTGGCCATGTAGGCGTAGGGCGCATACTTGCCGCCGCCGGCGCCCAGCCAGGAACTGGCGCTGAACTGCAGGCCTCCGGAGTAGCCGTTGCCCGTGTTGATGGACCAGTTGCCCCCGGACTCGCATTCTGCCAGCGCCTGCCAGGTGCCGCCTACGTTGGCGTTGTTGACCTTGGCCGGGCGCTTCTTCGTGCCGACGGTGATCTTCTGGCTGACCGGCTCCCGGGTGACCTTTTCCCCGACCAGCTTCCGGCTGGTTTCGTTGCCATCGGTCAGCACAATCTCGTAGACCTTCACCCGTTCGCCGGCCTTGCCGTCCCGGGTGACCTTTTCTTCGTCATCGAACATCGAGGAGTTGGTCGTCTCTTCCGTACCGAACGGAATGGACTCGGCCTCCTCGACCCGCTCGCGGTCAATCCGGGTCACCTTGACCTTGGTGCCCTCCTCGACCGGCTCCTTGGCAGCCACGGAGAGCTTGTCGTCCTTGCGGACCTTGATCTTGTGTTCCCGCAGCAGGTCGCCGACCGTCGTCGCGGTGGTGACTTCCTTGCGGGTCTTGCCGTCGACGGCAATCGTGACATTCTTCGGGGTTGAGATGGTCACCGCACCCACCGAGGCCAGTTCGGCGGTCAGCGGCGCCGACAGGGCGGACTCGTCGGTTACTTCCAGTTCGTCCAGCAGTTCCCGGACGGTTGCGGCCGTCGTGTGGATCGTGGAACTGTCGCCATCCACGTTCACGTTGACCGGCTTGGCGGTGACTACCTCGATGTTGGCGCCGTCCGAGATTTCCTCGCCGACCGCCGGTGAGACGTCGTCGCGTTCACCCACCACGACCTCGGATTCGGCGAGTACATCCGCCACCGTGGAGCCGAACGTGGAGACGGTGCTCGCCTGCCCGTCCACTGTCAGGGTCACGGACTTATTGTTGCCCACGAAAGCAACCAGCCCAAGGACCAGTGCGGTCATGACGACGACCTGGCCGGCGATCTTCACCCAGCGGTTCTTCAGCGCGTTTGTCACGGTTCCCGAATCTGTTGCAGCTTCCGGGCACGGGGACATGAAGACACACGCCAAGAGCGCGCCGATTCCCACGGCACGATGCGAGTGCAGGCAGCACCTGCAGCGGCTGTTTGGGCGTACGAACGGAACGTCCAACTGCAACCGCTACCGGTGTGGCAATGTCCGGATGCCTTCCCCGACCCCGGCCATTAGCTACTTACCGTAATCGAAACGTGACATGGCGACAAGCCCGGTTACCTGGCGGTAGCCGGGGCACCGGGCCGCGGACCCCGGTGCCGGAGGCCGCTGTTTCCCATTTCCCGGGGCTGGCTAGGAAAAATACCGCCGTGTCATTCGCTTTGCCACGAGCCATAGACGTGCTGCGTGTTTTGCGCCACCTCCGTGCATAACGCCGCCAGGTCCTTGTCCAGCACCCGCGCCATCGAGCGCACCGTGTAGGGCACCAGATAGCTGGCGTTGGGACGCCCGCGGTACGGGTGCGGGGTCAGGAACGGCGCATCGGTTTCGGCCAGCACCAGCGCTGGTTCGGCCGTGGCCAGCGCCTGGCGCAGGCCGTCGGCGTTCTTGAAGCTGACCGTGCCGGCGAAGGACATATGCCAACCGTTGTCATTACAGATTCGGGCCAGCGCTGCATCGCCGGAAAAGCAGTGGAACACCACCTTCTCCGGTGCACCCTCTTCGCGCAGCACCCGCACCACGTCCTCGTGTGCGTCGCGGTCGTGGATCTGCAGGGCCAGGCCCAGCCGTTTGGCCATGTCGATGTGGCGGCGGAACGATTCCTGCTGTGCTCCCCGGCCTCCGGCTTCCGTCCGGTAGTAGTCCAGGCCGGTCTCTCCGATAGCCCGAATGCGCGGATGCCTGGCTATTTCCTCGATTTCCGCCAAGGCCTGCTCCAGGGTGCCTGCTTCGGCCAGCGGGGGCACGTCATTGGGATGGATGGCCACCGCGCCCAGTAGCCGGGGCTCGGCCTGAACAGCTTGCAGCGTGAAGCGCGCCGACTCCAGATCACAGCCGACTTGGACCGCGCCCGCGACGCCGACCGCCTCGGCGGCGTCCATCGCCTGCCCGATCGTGACCGACACCAGCCCGTCGCGAAAGTCCAGGTGGGTGTGGTTGTCCATCACCGGCACCGGCAGCGGCTCAGGCGCCGGCGGATAGCTCAGATTTCGACGACGGCCGTCGCCCTCGGTGGGGCTGCGCACCTCAGACGTCTGGGCCGTTGAGCTGTCTACTGTGTAAGCGGGGGGCGTTTCGCCGGCAACGGCGGCTGGAAAATTGGCCATACTGCCAGCCTACTGAAGCCCGGGCTGCGGCCCCGTTGCCCCCAACAGGCGTATCAAACAAACGTTTCAATTGTCTACCGCATCACACAGGCAGCCAGTAGGGTTGAGACAACCGGCCCCGTCACACCGGAAGGCACTTGATGGATACGCAGCAGGACATAGCAGAGGCCGGGACTATCCGCCCCGGCAGCGCTGGGCTGGGACAGAGTGAAGGGCTCGCGCTGGCCGAATTCCATGCCGCCTGCGGACGGATCAGGGCTGCGATCGAGACCGTCATCGACGGCAAGTCCGAAGCGGCCCGGCTGGCGTTGACTGTCCTGCTGGCCCAGGGTCATCTGCTCCTGGAGGACGTGCCCGGCGTCGGCAAGACCATGCTGGCGAAAACGCTGGCCAAGACCATCGACTGCAGCGTGCACCGGATCCAGTTCACGCCGGACCTGTTGCCCTCCGACGTCACCGGTGTCTCGGTCTACAACCAGGACAAGCACCGGTTCGAATTCCGGCCGGGACCTGTATTCGCCAACATCGTCATCGGCGACGAGATCAACCGCGCCTCGGCCAAAACACAGTCGGCGCTGCTTGAGTGCATGGAGGAATACCAAGTCACGGTGGATGGAACCTCCTACCCGTTGGACACGCCGTTCATGGTGATCGCCACGCAGAACCCGATCGAGATGGAAGGCACCTACCCGCTGCCGGAAGCCCAACGCGACCGGTTCATGGCCCGGATTTCCATGGGCTACCCGGACCTGCGCGCGGAAATGGACATGTTGGAGACGCATCAGTCGGTCTCACCGCTGGTGGCTGTCCGTCCCGTCGTCACCGTCGACGAGGTGCGCAGCATGGTCGCCACGGTCCGCGATGTCTACGTCTCGCCCGCAGTGAAGGAATACACGGTCGGCATCGGCCGGGCCACCCGCGAGCATCCGCATTTGCGGCTGGGGGCAAGCCCGCGCGCCATGCTCCAGTTGCTGCGTGCGGCCAAGGCGACGGCGGCCCTGAACGGCCGCGACTTCGTCCTTCCCGATGATGTGGCCAGCGTCGCCGAAGCCGTGCTGGCCCACCGGCTGATCCTTGACCGCAAAGCCGTGACGGCCGGCGAAGACGCTGCCAGCGTGGTGGCATCGGTGGTCGCCAAAATCCCGGTAGGCGGCGAATCCCGCCGCGTATCCCCCTGACGGCCATGGGCGCCTTCGGCTGGCTGCCCACCCGGTACATCACGCTGCGCGGTTGGGGATTTTTGGCGGCCGGAACGCTGGCGCTGCTGCTGGCGCAGGTGCTGGGGCGCCGCGACCTGCTCACGCTCGGGGTGTTCCTGGTCGGCCTGCCGCTGCTGGCGGCGGCGGCGATGGTGCTGCTCAAACCACAGTTCACCGTGGAGCGGAAGTTCCGGCCCGCCTCCGTCGAAACCGGCGTGGTGGCGCAGATCGAGTTGACCGTGCGGCGCAGCGGGGGGTTGGCCGGACTGGTGTACATGGAGGAGCAGCTGCCGCTGCGTTTCGGCAAAGCACCGTCTTTCCGGTTCCCGGCGCGGCACCCGTCCCGATCCGGGGCCAGCATCTATGAATACAAAATCCGCTCCAACCAGCGCGGGTTGTTCGCCATCGGACCTGTCACGGCCGATTTTACCGATCCCTTCGGGCTGGCCAATCACCGGCACCATCTAGGCGAAACCAGTCCCTTGGTGGTCACTCCGGCCCCGGTGCAACTGCCCGCCACCGCGCTGACCGGAGCACGCGGTTCCGACGGCACGGCAAGCACCCGGCGGCAAGCCAATCCCAGCGACGACGACGTGATGACCCGCGAATACCGCTATGGCGATCCGCTGCGCCGGGTCCACTGGGCAGCGACGGCCCGGCACGGCGAGCTGATGGTCCGCCAGGAAGAATCAGTGACCACGCCGCAGGCGACGATCGTGCTGGACCGGCGGGCTTCGGCCTTCGGCAACGGCCTGCTGCCCTCCTTCGGCGATGGCGGCGGCCATCACGGCGACCTGCTGCACACCTCGCCGGCCTTTGAGTGGGCAGTCACCGCTGTCGCCTCGGCCGCCAACGACTTCCTGCAGCGCAACTACACGGTCCGGCTCCTCGACATCCACGCCGCGGCGGCCGTCCTGGACTCGCCGTCCGCGCCGTTGCCGAATCAGGAAGAATTCGACGGACCCGCGGGCTATCAGGACTTGGCCGAAGGGCTGGCCGCGCTGGGCCTGGCTGAAGACCACCGCAAGTCCGAGCGGCATCCAACGGCGCCCGCCTTCGGGGACCGGCTGATGGACAAGCTGGCGGCGCACAAATACAAGGGACCGCTCGTCGCCGTGCTCGGCGAGATCAGCAGCGACGAAGCGCGCCTGCTGGCACCTGCTGCCGAATTCGGCTCGCATGCCTTCGCCCTGATTGTTACCGACCGGCCACAACACGCGAGGGCGCCCATGGACCTGCTGCGCGCCGGGGGCTGGCGGACCGTGGCGGTCAGCCCCAAAGCTTCGGTGTCGGCCGCCTGGGCGCACTTCGACCTGCGCGACCGCATCGAACCAATGGGAACAGGAGCGGCGCCGTGACCGTCATGCTGGACCGGCCCACCGACCGCCGCAGCCACGGACCATCCGCTCGCAGTGGCAGCAGGCCCCCCTCCCCCGGCTTCGCGCCGTGGTTGATGAGCGCCGCCGTCGCCGTGGCAGTCCTGCTCACCGCCGCCAACCTGCACGGTGTCCTCGACGGCTGGAGCTGGCTGTTCCAGGTCGCCGTGACCGTATGTTCCACCGAGGCTGCCACCGGCCTGGCCCGCCGGATGGACTGGCCCCCGCTGACCGGGGCGCTGCTGGGCCTGGCCGCGTTGGTGATGTCGGTGAACGCCATGTTCCTGGCGCCGTCCAGCATCCTGGGCGTCATCCCGGGACCCGGCACCTTCGCGGCCCTGGATCCCATGCTGGAGGAAGCCCGGGACACCGTGGTCTCGCAAGTGGCTCCGGTGCTGGTCAACCCCGGCATTGCCTTGGCGGCCTGCGTGGGAGTCGGACTGATTGCCCTGCTGGTGGACACCCTTGCCGTCCCGCTGCAGATGCCTGCCATCAGCGGTCTGGGCCTGCTCGGTTTGGCCTCCGTTCCGGCAATGATCAAACCGAACAGCATTGGTGCGGCAGGTTTCCTGGCTGCCGCCGCCGGGTATCTGCTGCTGCTGGGATGCGCCCAGTGGTTGGCCGCCGATGGCGGGGGCAGGGGCCGTCTGGCACGGTCGGAGCAGCTCCGCCGCGCCTCCGGCATCGCAGCCGCCGGGCTGGCGGCCGCGATGGTGCTCCCGCTGGCCGTCCCAGGCTTCTCGTCCGGGCTGTTTCCGGAGGGGTCGCGGCTTAATTGGGGTTCGCCGACCGGACTGAATCCGGTGGTCAGCCTGGGCGACAACCTCCGGCGGCCCGGCGCCTTCGGACGGATGACCTATGCCACCGATGCGGAGGAGCCGCTTTACCTGCGCTCGGTCACGCTGGAGAACCTGACCGGTGCGCGCTGGAGCCCCAGCGCGTTCGGGGGCAACAAGCGAACGGGCATCGACGAACTGGACGTGCCCGGCGTGCAGGACCTCATGTCATCCGACGAGGTAACCACCACGCTGATCAGCACGGCATCCTTCACCAGCCCGTGGCTACTGGCCCCCTATGCTCCGGTGCAAGTCACCGGCGCCCGCGGCCAGTGGAGCTGGGATGCCAACACGCTGAACATCCGCGGAGAATCCGGCACCACCACCGCGAACCAGGACTATGAAGTGCGCAGCGTCAGACCGCGGCTAACCCGGGAGGTGCTGCGCGCCGCCGAGCCGGCCGGAAGCGGGGCCGTTGATCCGGTCTTCTCCGAGCTCCCCGGCAACATGCCGGACATCATTACCAAGACGACCGCGACGGTGCTGGACGGACTGGACAGTCCGTACGAGCAGGCCATGGCCATCCAGACGTATCTGCGCGGCTCGGGCTTCGTGTACTCGGAACAGGCGCCCGTCGACGGCGGCTACGACCAGAGCGGATTTGACGTGGTGGCGGCGTTCTTGAAAGAGAAGTCCGGCTACTGCATCCACTACGCGGCAACCATGGCCATCATGGCCCGGATCGCCGGCATCCCCAGCCGGATGGCGGTCGGCTACGCACCCGGGCGCCCCACCGGAACGGTTATCGAGGATGGCCCAGGTGCGGACCTCAAGGAGTTCGAAATCGACTCCCGGGACGCCCACGCATGGCCGGAGCTCTTCTTCAGCGGCATCGGCTGGGTCTCTTTCGAACCGACTCCGTCACGCGGCGTGCTGCCGGCCTATGCGCAGGCCGAATTCTCCCCTGGCTCGGCCGCACCGGCGGACGACGTTCTCCGGCCCACAGACCAGGCTCGGCCGGCCACCGGCGCCGCTGAAGAGCCGGCCGAATCGAGTTCGCCTGCTCCGGCGGACGACGACGTGTGGTCCCGCCAGCTGTGGTCGTCGGCAGCCGCGGCGGTGGTGCTGGGTTTCCTGCTGGCTCCGCTGGTGCTGCGGCGCCGTCGTACCACTCGGCGCAGGGAGGCGCTGGCGGCCGGCGGAACCGGGCGCAGGGCCGCCGCCGCCGCGTGGGCTGAAGCCGTGGATAGCGCGGAGGACCTCGGCTGGCCGGCCTCGGCCACGGAGACTCCGCGGGCTTTCCAACAGCGCCTTGACGACGACGGGGTGGTCGCCGGCCCGTCTTCCGCCGCCCTGACCCGGCTGCGGGCGGGCTACGAGCGGGCGGCGTACGCAGCTCCGGAGACCCCGTCGCCGGACGGCGACAACGCGGCCCACTGGGCGGATGTGCAAACCGTCAAGGGACGGCTGCAAGAGCTTGCCGGTTGGCGGCGGCGTCTGGCCGGACTGTTCTGGCCAGCCTCGCTGTTCAGCCGCCGGCTGTCCGGAGCGGACGGCCGGCGGCTGGACCGAAACTACTTGGCGTAGGGATCCGCGATGCCGATGTACTGGACGGTGGTGTACTCATCCAGACCTTCGGCGCCGCCTTCACGACCCATGCCGGACTGCTTCACCCCGCCGAACGGGGCGGCGGCGTTGGAGATCACGCCGGCGTTGTAGCCGACCAGGCCGAATTCGATCTGCTCGGAGACACGGAACAGGCGGTTCACGTCGCGCGAGTAGATGTAGGAGGCCAGGCCGTACTCGCTGGCGTTGGCCAGAGCGATGGCCTGCTCCTCGGTTTCGAACGTGGTCACCGGGGCGACCGGGCCGAAGATCTCGCTGCGCAGGATCTCGGCGTCGTTCGGAACGTTGGCCAGCACGGTCGGCTGGTAGAAGTAGCCGTCGCCTTCCACGGGTGCGCCGCCGGTGCTGACGGACGCGCCGGCTTCCACTGCTGCGGTGACCAAGGCGTGCACGTCGTCGCGGGCGCCGCCGTCGATCAGCGGGCCTACCGTGGTGTCAGCCTCGGTGCCGCGTCCCGTCTTGAGTGCCTTCATGGCGTCGGCGAACTTGGTGGTGAATTCCTCCGCCACGGAAGCCTGGACCAGGAAGCGGTTGGCCGCGGTGCAGGCCTCGCCCATGTTGCGCATCTTGGCAGCCATGGCTCCCTCGACGGCCTTGTCCAAATCTGCATCCTCGAACACGATGAACGGGGCGTTGCCGCCAAGCTCCATGGAGGTACGCAGCACGTTGTTGGCCGCGTCCTTGAGCAGCTGCTTGCCAACCGGAGTGGAACCTGTGAAAGAAACCTTGCGGAGGCGGGAGTCCTGCATCAGCGGCCCGGAAATCCCGGACGCGCTCTTCGACGAAACCACGTTCAGCACACCGGCCGGAAGGCCCGCTTCGATCATGGTCTGGGCGAAGAGCTGGCTGGTCAGCGGGGTGAGCTTGGCCGGCTTCAGCACCATCGTGCAGCCGGCGGCGATGGCCGGTCCGACCTTGCGGGTAGCCATGGCCAGCGGGAAGTTCCACGGCGTAATCAGCAGGCACGGTCCGACCGGCTTGCGCTGCACCAGGATCTTGTTCTTGCCTTCGGGCGTGGTCAGGTAGCGGCCGTAGTCGCGGACGGCCTCTTCGGAGAACCAGCGAAGGAATTCGGCGCCGTAAACTACTTCGCCGCGGGATTCGGCCAGCGGCTTGCCCATTTCCATGGTCATTAGCAGGGCGAAGTCCTCGGCCCGCTCGGTCACCAGTTCGAAGCCGCGGCGCAGGATCTCGGCGCGCTCACGTGGTGCGGTGCGGGCCCAGGAAGCCTGCACCTTGTCGGCGGCGTCGAGGGCGGCGAGCGCGTCCTCGCTGGTGGCGGAGGCCAGGGTAGCCAGCACCTTGCCGGTGGCCGGATCCGCCACCTCAAAGGTGCCGCCGTCGGAGGCGTCGCGCCATTCGCCGTTGATCAGCAGGCCGGTGGGTACTTTGGCGAGCAGTTCTGCTTCGCGGGCTGCGGTTTCAGCCATGGCGGTGCCTCCAAGTGTTCAGGATTGAGTCCGTGGGCGCAGTGCCCGGTTTCCTTCACAGTAGGTTTCCGCTGCACGGGTGTAAATGCGAAGGTGCACTACGTTCCACGGTCCCTACTGTGCAGATCGACAATATCAATGGCTGCCCCGCACCGCCTGCATCGAACGAGCGCCGGGGCGTTATATGACGGCGGCGGCATCCCTTGCCGCGGGCGCTCAGCTGACGGTATCGGAGCGAGCCGCGAGCACCGCTGAGTACAGTTCCCGCTTGCTGATCCGGGCATCGGCGGCCACCGCGGCTACGGCCTCCTTTAGCCGGGCGCCTTGGGCGACCAAGGCGTTGACATCCTGCACGTGGTCTTCGGGCCGTTCGGGTGCTGCCTCCGGAGCTCCGGCCACCACGACGGCGATCTCGCCGCGCACTTCCTCTGTTTCTGCCCACTCGAGCAGTTCGCGGACTGGACCGCGCAGCACTTCTTCATGCAGCTTGGTCAGTTCCCTGCAGACGGCTGCCCGTCGTTCCGGGCCGAACCCGGCATCGAGGGCGCGCAGCATTGCCGCCAACCGGTGCGGCGCCTCGAAAAACACCATGGTCCGGCGTTCGCCTGCCAGCTCCGCCAGCCGCGCCGCGCGCTCCCCCTGTTTCCGGGGCAGGAATCCTTCGAAGGTGAAGCGGTCGGTGGGAAGGCCCGACAGCGCCAGCGCCGTGAGCACAGCCGAGGGGCCGGGCACCGCGGTAACCAGGACCCCCGATTCCACGGCAGCCTCGACCAAACGGAAGCCGGGATCGGAGACGGCCGGCATACCGGCGTCGGTCACCATCACCAGCGTGCTGCCGGCCAGGACCAGTTCCAGCAGGTCGGCAGTGCGGCTGGCCTCATTGTGTTCGTGGTAGCTGATGATTCTGCCGCTTGTGGTGATGCCCAAGAGCTGCAGCAGTTTATGCAGCCTGCGTGTGTCTTCGGCTGCGACCACGTCGGCGGTCTGGAGCAGTTCAACCAGCCGCGGCGACGCGTCGCCAACATTGCCGATCGGCGTCCCCGCCAACACAATCTGCCCTGGCTGTCCCGATGCCGGACCGCCAGCCTCCCGCTCATTCACATGGACAACCCTACCCGCAGCCCGGCGGCCGGGAATCCAGAAGGGCACCGGGGCGAGCCGATCGGCCCTACCCGTGCCGCCTAGCCGTTCGGTCTCTCGTTCACCGGCACCCATGGCCTGTTTAGCCGACTGGTTATATAGAGTCGGTATGTGCCCCACCGCAGCGAGGGCCGCTCTGGGGCGGCCGGCAAGCCTCACGGTGGCGCCGCGCACCCATTGACTTACTGGCCGGTAACATGAGGGCGGTGACTCAAGCCACGCCCGGACCTGCTGCGGATGCCCGCCGCGGACGTTGGCTGGAATCGCCCAGCCGAGCCTTCAGCGAGGCAGTGCTGAGTCGCCGGCTGCTGGGTGCTCCGGCACAGTTTGGCATCTGGGCCTGGCTGCTCCCCCTGCTCATCGCCGTCCTTGGCGGCGTGCTCCGCTTCTACCGTCTGGGCGAACCAGGTTCACTGGTGTTCGACGAAACGTACTACGTCAAGGACGCCTACTCCTACCTGCAGTCCGGCTATGAACGCGATTGGCCCGACAACGCCAACGATTCCTTTAACGCCGGCAAGCCGGACGTCCTGTTGGATACCCCCGAGTATGTGGTGCACCCGCCCGTGGGAAAGTGGATGATCGCGGCGGGAATGTGGCTCTTTGGATCCGACAACGCCTTCGGCTGGCGGTTCGGCGCCGCGCTGACGGGAACCTTGTCGATCCTGCTCATCGCCCTGATCGCGCAGGCACTGTTCAAGTCGACGGCGCTGGGCGGCATCGCCGGCTTGCTGACCGCCATTGACGGCCACCATCTGGTCCACTCCCGGACATCGCTGTTGGATATCTTCCTGATGTTCTGGGTGGTCGCTGCGTTCGGCTGCTTGCTGCTGGACCGCAGCGACGGACGACGCCGGCTGGCAGCGAAGATCGCTCGGCTCGCCGGTCCCGCCGGGGTGCCGCCCCCTTCGCGGCTGCTGTACGGCCCATGGGTACTCTGGCGGCCGTGGCGGCTGGCCGCCGGTGTCTGCCTGGGCCTGGCTGTGGGGACAAAGTGGTCTGCGCTGGCGTTCGTCGCGGCGTTCGGTCTTATGTGCGTGTTCTGGGACCTCAGCGCGCGTCGGACCGCTGGCGTCAAGGAATGGTTCTCGGCCGGCGTGATCCGCGACGGCATCCCGGCGTTCTTCACCATGATCCCGGTTGCGGCGTTGACGTACCTGGTGTCCTGGACCGGCTGGCTGCGCTCGGACAATGCCTACGACCGGAACTGGGCGGCGTCGAACCCTTCCGAACGCTGGGGCTGGTTGCCGGACTGGCTGCGCTCCCTGGCCGAGTACCACCGCAGCGCCTACACCTTCCACAACGGGTTGCATTCTGAGCACCCGTACGAATCCAACGCCTGGACCTGGCTCTTCATGGGCCGTCCGACGTCGTTCTACTACCATTCCGTAGAAAACGGTCAAGGTGCTTGCCATGCGGCCGGCGGCTGTTCGGAGGCCGTCACGGTGGTCGGCAATCCGCTGATCTGGTGGGCCGCGGCGGCCTCGCTGCTGGTGCTGCTCTTCTGTTGGGCGGGCCGGCGTGACTGGCGTGCGGGTGCCATCCTCGCGGGAGTCGCGGCCGGCTACCTGCCGTGGTTCCTCTACCCGGAGCGGACTACCTTCTTTTTCTACGCCATCTCGTTCCAGCCGTTCCTGGTGCTGGCGCTGACCTACTCGCTCGGGTTGGCCCTGGGCAGGCCGACGGACCCGCCTTGGCGCCGGCGCCAGGGTGTGCTGGTGGTCGGGCTCTTTGTGGCGGCAGCGCTCCTGGTATCGGCCTTCTTTCTGCCGGTTTGGACCGCAGAGCTGATCGATTACAGCCAGTGGCGCTGGCGGATGTGGATGCCAAGCTGGATTTGATGCAGGCACAACAATTTCACGGAAGCAGAAAGTGGGCACGACGTGCGCGAAGCGGTAACGGAACTCCTGGCAGCCATGCCGGCGGGGTCAAACATCACGGACATCCTGGTGGCGCAGCACCAGCGCGATCCGCAACGGGCGCTCTACGCCGTCAAGCGCAACGGCGCATGGTCCGATGTCTCGGCAGCCGAGCTCCTCGGCCAGGTGACAACGCTGGCCAAGGGCCTCATGGCGTCCGGCATTGACGCCGGCGACACGATTGCGGTGATGTCAAAGACCCGCTTCGAGTGGACGCTGGTGGATCTGGCGGGCTGGTTCGCCGGCGCCGTCGTCGTCCCCATCTATGAGACGTCCTCCCCGCTCCAGGTCCAGTGGATACTGCAGGATTCCGCGGCCAAAATGGTGTTCGCCGAGGATGCTGCCAAGGCGGCCGTTGTGCAGCAGGCCATGTCCGGGCTGCCCGCCGAACTGCCGGTTTGGCAGCTGGATGGGAACGCCGATGGACTGGACCAACTGAAGGCAGCCGGAACCGCAGTCACCGACGAAGAACTCGAGCTGCGCCGGACCTCCCGCGGCATGCAGGACGCGGCCTCGTTGGTCTACACCTCAGGCACCACCGGACGGCCGCGCGGCTGCATCATCACCCACGGCAACTTCGCCGAACTGGCGGTGAACGCAGTGGAGTTCCTGCCGGACATCCTGAAGCGTCCGGATGCCAAGTCGCTGATGTTCCTGCCGCTGGCCCACGTCCTGGCCCGGGCGGTGCAGGTGATCTGCCTGGCCGGCGGAGTGAAGATGGGCCACACCTCCAGCATGGCCGAGCTGATCGAGGACCTGGCCAGCTACCAGCCCACCTTCTTGCTGGTGGTTCCCCGCGTTTTCGAAAAGGTCTACGCCACCGCCCGGCAGAAGGCTCACGACGGCGGCAAAGGCCGGATCTTCGACGCGGCAGCGCAGGCGGCGGTTGCCTACTCCCAAGCACGGGATGCGCAGGCCCGCGGCACCGGTCCCGGCCCCGGCCTGGCGCTGAAGGCCAAGCGCGCGCTGTTCGACAAACTGGTCTACGGCAAGCTCCGGGCGGCCTTCGGCGGCCAGGTGGAGTACACCGTCTCCGGGGCCTCGGCGCTGAATCCGAGGCTGGCACATTTCTTCACCGGCATCGGCGTGCCGGTGCTGGAAGGCTACGGGTTAACCGAGTCCACCGCGCCGGCGGCGGTCAACCTGCCGCGAGCCAACCGGATCGGCACCGTGGGCCTGCCGCTGCCTGGCACCACCATCAGGATTGCGGACGACGGCGAAGTCCTGATCAAGGGAATCGGCATCACCCGCGGATACCACAACAACGAGGCTGCCAATGCGGAATTCTTCCGCGACGGCTTCTTCTGCACGGGCGACCTCGGCATTCTGGACGACGACGGCTACCTCACCATCACCGGGCGGAAGAAAGACCTGTTGGTGACAGCCGGCGGCAAGAATGTGGCCCCGGGTCCGCTGGAGGACGCGTTGCGCGAGCACTTGCTGGTCTCCCAGGCGGTGGTGGTCGGGGAAGGCCGTCCCTTCATCGGGGCGCTGGTCTCCCTGGACGAAGAGGGACTCGCCGGCTGGCTTGCTGCGGCTGGCCGCAGCCCCATGGACCTTGCTGCTGCTGCGGAGGATCCGGCTGTGCGGGCCGAGCTGCAACAGGCCGTGAACCACGCCAATCGGCTAGTCTCGCGGGCGGAACAAATCCGGAAGTTCGACGTGCTGCGGCAGGACCTGACCGAAGCTTCCGGACACCTGACGCCGTCGCTTAAGCTCAAGCGCATGACGGTGCTGGAGGACTTCGCCGGGCAGATCGACGGGCTCTACAGCTAGCCGGCGGGCCTGCCGGGCCGCCGGCCTGCCGGGCCGCCGGCCTGCCGGGCCGCCGGGCCGCCGGCCTGCCGGGCCCCCGGCCAGCCTGGTGCCGCTGGTTGCCCTGCCGTCCGGTGCTTTGCTCGCGAGGGCGGGGTAGCTCTTCGAGGGCAGCCTCCGTGGACGCTGCCCGAAGGAAACCCCCGCCTTGGTGGTGCCGGGCGACCGCCTGGGGCCGGGCCCGCAGCCTTACGCCGTCTGGTCCTTCTCCCGGGCGAGCAGCAACTCGTGCCTGCGGCGCTGCTCTTCTACAGCGGCCGCGCTGCGGTTCCGGCGTCCGCGCGTGGGCCAGGTCAGTGCGAGCACCAGCGAGGAGACCATCAGTACCAGCAAGGCAATGACGATTCCGGAGTCCATCCAGAACTGCGCGGGGAAGAGACGGATCAGCGTATCGTCCACGTAGAAGGTCCAGGTACCGTCGGCGAAAAAGATCCGGTGGAAGTCAGTGAAGAATTGCTGCCAGTTGAGCGCTCCCAGGATGCCCAGCACCAGGATCAGGATCAGCGTTGCGGCCGAACCGGCGAACAAGCCGCGCCGGACGCCGCCGTGGTAGCGGCGGGCCAAGTAGACCACGCACACCACGGCCAGGATCAGCATGGCCGCTCCGGCCATCATGGTCGCAAGGAAGACGCCTTTGACGTCGGCCATATGGCTGACCTCAGAGTCCAGGAAGAGGCTGCCGCCATTCGGACCAGCCAAGTCGCCCAGATACCGCGGGCCGGCGAAGTTGAGCAGGTAGTCCACCGCATAGGAACCGTACGTCATCCGGTCATCGGTGCTGAACCCGAAGCTGTCGGCGGGGAAGCCGGGCCGGTGGTATTCGACCCAGAGGAAGAGCGGCGTGGCCACCAGCCGGATGGCCCCGATGATCAACAGCAACGGAAACAGCACGGCGAGCACCACCTGCAGGATGCGCCCCGCCACGGGCTTGGCGTTCACTGCCTCCTCGCGTGCCGTCGTGCGGCGCATGACTTCCGAACGGGGCGGACGGACGGAGAGCGCGGTGGTCGCTGGGTTCGCGTCCTCGCCGCCGGCCGGCGAGGCCACTTCGGTGGGCGACGTCAGTGGTGCGGCCGGCACCGGCTTCCGGGAGGCCGGCACCTCGCTGGCCGTGCCGGTGGTGCTGATATTCGTGGTGTTCGGGCTGGCGGTGCCGGTGGTGCTGATAGTGGTGGTGCCTGGGCTGGCCGTGTCTGCACCCGCCGCGCTTGCGCTGGCCGCCGCAATTCCTGCCGCGTCTGAGCCAGAGCTCCGGGCCTCTCCGCTGGGCGCCCCGTCGGCATGGGTAGCATCCGGTTCGCCTCGGTCAGGGCGCTGCGCAGCAGCCACCGGCGCTGGTTCGGATGCGGCGGTATCGGAAGCAGGGCCGTCCGGCCCCGCCCCACGGCCCTGCCGCACGGCGCTCAGATCCGGCAGCCGGCTGGGCCGCCGCATGGGAAGGGGGTTGGCTCCGTCCCGAAAGCGGCCGTTGGCAGCTGGTACCGGGGGTGCGGGGGCCCGCTCCGGCTCAACACCGGTTTCCTCCACGGGCACTGTCCGGGCTCTGCGTCCGTCTCCGCCGGGATTCGTCTGTTCGACTGCCACGTCCGTCGCCTCTTTCTGTACCGCTGGCCTCTCTGATTATGAGACTACCGCTGGCCGGCGATGCTTCGCGGTTGCCACCCCGGGCGCGGCCTGCCCGGCTTCTAGGCGGTGACTGCGGTCTCGCCGGCGTCGAACCGGCCGAGGTCGCCGCGCTCCCCCGCCAGGTACGCCCGCCGGCCCAGCACCAGCGTGTAAACCCAGTAAGCCGCCAGCACCAGGACGCCGATCCCCAGACGCAGCCAGTCCGGCAGCGGGCTCGGCGTCACAAACCCCTCGACCAGGCCGGAGATGAAGAGCACCAGGACCAGCCCCAGCGCAACGGTGATCAGCGACCGGCCTTCCCGGGCCAGCGATGCCGTGCGGGTCAGTCGCCCGGGCGAGACCCAGGACCAGAAGATCCGCAGGCCGGCCGCGCTGGCGATGAAGATCGCGGTCATTTCCATCAACCCGTGGGGCAGGATGTAGACGAAGAAAACGTCCAACCGATCGTAGGCCGCCATCATGCCGCCGGCCATGCCGACGCCCTGGGCGTTCATGAACAGGATGTACGGCACCCACAGCCCGGAGACGCCGAACGCCACCGCCTGGGCAGCGATCCAGGCGTTGTTCGTCCATACCATCCCGGTGAAGGAGGCATTGGGATTTTCCGAGTAGTAATTGACGAAGTCCTCTTCCACGTACTTCCGGATGTCCTCGTCCGAACCTATTGCCTTGATGACCTCCGGGTTCCCCGCGACCCAGGCGCCGAACAGCCACGCGACCAGAATGAACACGGCGCCGATGATCACGGTCAGCCACCGCAGCCGGTAGAACGCGGCGGGCAAAGACAGCACAAAGAATTCGGCAACGTCCCGGGCGAAATGGGAGCGCGCCCCGGTGAAGCGGGTGCGGGCACGGGAGAGCCGGGTGGAGAGCGCCGCGGACAGCTGGCCTTCAGCCGCCACCGATCGGATCATCGACAGGTGGGTCGACGTCCGCCGGTAGAGCACCAGCAGTTCGTCCGCCTCGGCGCCGGTGAGCCTGCGCTTGGCGCTCAGTTCGTCCAGCCGCTTCCAGTCGTGCTGGTGCACCGCGGTGAAGGCATCGATATCCACACCCATAGCCTATCCGGCGCGCCCCGGGGGCAGCGGTCCGGACGGCCGCCGGCCGGCGCCCGGATCGATAGAGTGGAACCAGGCGGCACAGGCCGCCCGGGAAAGGGGTCCGATGAGCAACGTCATCACCGGCGAGGCGGTAGTGCTGGAGCTGCGGCCGGCGTCATTCGGGGTCCGGGCGCTGAGTTCGATGATCGATGTGCTGGTCAACGTGGTCCTGCTGATAGCCGCCCTTGTGCTGCTGACCGAAACCCTGAATGTCGGCTTCGACGCCGCTGCCGCCCAAGCGCTGGGCATCACGGTGGTGTTGTTCTTTCTGGTGGTCGTCCCTATTGCGGTCGAAACGCTAACCCGCGGCAAGTCGCTCGGCCGCTGGGTCATGGGGCTGCGCATTGTCCGTGACGACGGCGGCGCCATCCGTTTCCGGCATGCGTTCATCCGGGGGCTGCTGGCGGTTTTCGAACTGTACTTGCTGCTCGGTTCGGTGGCGTTCATGGCGGCCCTGTTCAACGACAGGTCCAAACGGCTGGGCGATCTCCTGGCCGGCACCTACAGCATGCGGGAGCGCGTCGGGGTGATGCCGAAGGTCCTGCCGGAAATTCCTCCGCAGCTGGCGCCGTGGGTGAAGCTGGCGGATATGGGGCGGCTGCCGGAACCGCTGGCCCGCAGGATCGTGCAGTTCCTGTCCCAAGCGCCCAAGATGATCCCGGCCTCCCGCGCCAGGCTGGCCACCGCCCTGGCCAATGAGGCCTCGGGCTACGTCTCTCCCCCGCCGCCGGCGGGGACACCGCCGGAACTCTACTTGCTGGCGGTCATGGCCGAACGGCGCGAACGCGACTTTTCCCGGCTGACCCGGCAGCACGAACGGGCCGTCCAGCGCGGCGAACGGCTGCATGCGCTGCCGTTCCAAGACTAGCGCTCCGGATTAGCGCTCCCGGACTAGAAACGCCGGCCTCATCCCTCAGGCGCGGGACCGCCGGACCCGCTACTTCTTGTCCTGGGAAGTCCAGGTCTTCCAGTCCACGTTCCAGTCGCCGAAACCGTCCGTCGGATCCAGGAATCCGCCGTCGGTGTTGCGGATATCCACGATGTCGCCGGTGCGCATCGTTTCGTAGAAGTACCGTGCGCCGGCCTCGGACATGCCCACGCAGCCGTGCGATATGTTCCGGACTCCCAGCGCCGAGGGGTCCAGCGCGGTGTGGACGAATTCGCCGCTGTTGCTCAGCCTGCTGGCGTACTTGGCGTTGAACGGCTCGTACCAGTCGGGGTCACCGGGCTTGAGCCCGATGCTGCGCGGGTTGAACGGCAGCGACTTGTGCATGTCCATGATCGGGTGGATTCCCTTGCTGGACGGCCAATTGGGGTCGCCCAGAGTGACCGGGAAAGTCTGGGTCAACTGGCCGCCCACATAGATCTTCATGGTCTTGGTCTTGTTGTCGACGATGGCCCGGCGGTCATCAAGGATGTTGACCGTGATCTTCTCATCGTTCATGCCGATCATCTTGTTGCCGAACTCCACGCCGAAGAGCTTCATGTCCACGGTGACCGTGCTGTTGGGTGCCCAGTATTTTGCCGCCCGGTAACGGGCCTTGGTGTCCGAGTACCAGTAGAACTCGCCCTTTTGTCCGGCGGAGGTGGTGATCTTGATGGCCTCCTCCACGTTCTTTTTGTTCAGCACGGGCTCGCTGAAGTTGAACTCCAGCGGCTGCGCGATGCCCACGTGCTGTCCGTCCAGCGGGTACATCCAGCCGTCGGCCTGGTTGGGTGCCAGCACCGTCGTGAAGCTCTGTTGCTTGACCGTCTCGGCGCCAACGCTGTCCACGAGCGTGTAGCTGAAGTCGTACTTGGTCAGAAAGTCCAGCCGTTCAGTGGCTTTCCAGACGCTGCCGTCGGCGGACAGTTCGCCGGCAACCGGTTTCCCGCCCTTTGCAGGTGCCAGCAGCACGTCTTTGATGGAGGCGTTCTTGGCGGTGATGGTGGCGACGGTGGCCGGGTTGACCTCCACGGCTTTGTCCTTCGGGGAGACACCGACCGACATGGCCTTGGCGATCGGTTCCGAGAATCCCGGGCGTTCGGCGGGCGCAACGGCCAGCATGCGTCCGAGCTGCGACGCAAAGGTGGGCGACGCCACGGTGGCTGCGGTGACGGCTGCCGCGGCAGCCACCAGCACGCCGATGATGCACAGCAGCGCAATCTTCAAACCCTTGCGCTTCTTTTTTTCCTCAGTCATCCCCAACCCAAACTCGAGACCTCACGGCATGGTGCGCGCCGCCCGGGCCCAGCGGCCCTGCTTCCATGGTAGGTCGCGAGGCGGCCCGCGCCCGGCCATTGCGCGGCGCGGCCGTCCAACAAATCGGTAACCATCCCGGAGACGACGGCGGCGATGGGCACCCAAGGTGCCCATCGCCGTCGTCGTGAGTGCGGGATCAGTAGCGGTAGTGGTCCGGCTTGTACGGGCCGGCCACGTCCACGCCCAGGTACTCGGCCTGTTCCTTGCTCAGTTCGGTGAGTTCAACGCCGAGTGCGTCTAGATGCAGCCGGGCGACCTTCTCATCCAGTACCTTCGGCAGCACGTAGACCTGGTTCGCGTACTCGGGCTCCCCGGTGGGCGATCCCTCAGCCGGCTTGCCGTGCTTCGTGAACAGCTCAATCTGTGCAATCGTCTGGTTGGCGAAGGAGTTGCTCATAACAAAGGACGGGTGGCCGGTGGCGTTGCCCAGGTTCAGCAGCCGGCCCTCGGACAGCACAATGATGGAGCGTTCGGCGTCGGTGCCGGCATCGAAGACCCACTCGTGGACCTGCGGCTTGATCTCCACCTTCTGCACGCCCGCGACCTGGGCCAGCCCGGCCATGTCGATTTCGTTGTCGAAGTGGCCGATGTTGCCCACGATGGCCTTGTCGCGCATCTTCACCATGTCAGCGGCCATGATGACGTCCTTGTTGCCGGTGGTGGTGATGAAGATGTGGCCCTCGCCCACCACCTTGTCCAAGGTGGTGACCTGGTAGCCGTCCATGGCTGCCTGCAGCGCGCAGATCGGGTCCACCTCGGTCACCACCACGCGGGCGCCCTGGCCGCGCAGCGCCTCGGCTGCGCCCTTGCCGACGTCGCCGTAGCCGCACACAACCGCCGTCTTGCCGCCCATCAGCACATCCGTGGCCCGGTTGATCCCGTCCGGCAAGGAGTGGCGGATGCCGTACTTGTTGTCGAACTTCGACTTGGTGACGGCATCGTTGACATTGATGGCCGGGAACAGCAGCTGGCCCTGCTCCGCCAGCTGGTAGAGGCGGTGTACGCCGGTGGTGGTTTCTTCCGTGACGCCGCGGATGCCGGCGGCCACCCGGGTGAACTTCTGCGGGTCCTTGGCCAGCGAAGCGCGCAGCACGTCCAGGATGATGCTGTACTCATGCGGGTCCTCGGCGGAGGCCGACGGCACCGCGCCTGCGGCCTCGAATTCCACTCCCTTGTGCAGCAGCAGCGTGGCGTCGCCGCCGTCGTCCAGGATCATGTTTGGTCCCAGCTCGGGGTTTTCATCGGCGCCGGGCCAGGTCAGGATCTGCTCGGCCGTCCACCAGTATTCTTCGAGCGTTTCACCCTTCCAGGCGAAGACCGGCACGCCCTGCGGGTCCTCCGGTGTGCCCCGGCCGACGACGACGGCGGCGGCGGCCTCGTCCTGGGTGGAGAAGATGTTGCAGGATGCCCAGCGGACCTCGGCGCCGAGTGCGGTCAGGGTTTCGATCAGCACCGCCGTCTGCACGGTCATGTGCAGCGAACCGGCGATTCTGGCGCCGGCCAGCGGTTGGGTCGCGCCAAACTCCTCGCGCAGTGCCATCAGGCCCGGCATTTCGTGCTCCGCCAAGCGGATCTGGTGTCGGCCGGCAGCCGCCAGCGAGAGGTCCTTGACCTTGTAATCAATCGTCACAGTCATGCTCCTAAGCGTTGTCAGCGGGGCCGTCGAGGGTTGAATCGGACGCATCGGCGCCGGCGGCGGCCTGCGGCAACAGCACCGGGATGCCATCTTCGATCGGGTAGTGCAGCCGGTCACCCGCGGCGGTGCGGCCGGTCGATACCAGCTCGCCACCCTCCTGAACCAGGGATGAACCGGTCTCCGGGCAGCGCAGGACCGCCAGCAGTTCGGGTGTCAGATGTGCCATGCGAATGTTGTCCTTCGGTCTGGAAGCGGCTTCGGCTGCGCCGGCGTCCGGTGGACGGCGGGGCGGGGCCTCGCAGCGGACAGCGTGCGTGTTGCGGGGAATGCGGGCTGCCCGCTTCCCAGCGTATCGTCCTACGGTTGTCCGCGCAGAATGCGCAGATGCCCGCGCCGGGTGCCGGCAGCGCCAGCCGGGGGCTCCAGCGGCTCACGCTGCCCGCGCGGCAGCGGCAGATCATCAGCGCTCTCCGGGGTGCGGGCGGCTTCGCGGACTGCGTCGGCCAAGGCCAGCAGATCGTCGGTGTTCGGGGCCGGTGCCTGCGTGGGCAGCGCCAGCCGCATGACTTCCCAGCCGCGGGGCACCGTCAGCCGCTCGGCGTGCTCGGCGCACAGGTCGTAACAGTGCGGCTCGGCGTAGGTTGCCAGCGGGCCCAGCACGGCCGTGGAATCTGCATACACGTACGTCAAAGTAGCGATGGCCGACCGCTGACAGGCCGAGCGCGAACATTGACGAATGGATCCCACGAGAAAGAATCCTACTCCGGGCCGCTCGTCTTCCGCGGCACCGGCGCGGACAGGGACGGAAAGATTAGGTCACAATCGGGCCTCTGCGGGGCGCTGCCGCCGCGGTTGCCCCGGCCCTCTGTGGACAGCCAGTGCCGATTTCGCGCTGCCGGGCTTAAAGTCGGTATATGGAGAACGGACCATCACTGACTGTTTCGCTGGGCGGCGACGGCGGTGGCTGGCGCCGTCCGTTCGCCGCACGACGCCGGAACCGCCGCGGCCGCGGGCTGCGCGGCGATCTGCTGCCCGCCCACCTGCCCGGCCATTTAACCCGGCCCGAGCAATTCGAGCAGTGGGTTTCCGAGTCTGCCGAGCGGCTGGAGTACTTTTGGGGCGAACGGATCGAAGCAGCCCACTTCGTGGTCGAGGACATCCCGCCGCATCTCGAGGAGCTCCTGGCGCGCGGGCAGGCCGCGCCGCTGGGCAGCTTCACACCGGCCGCTCCGGGCCGTCCGGCCGTGGTGACCGTGTTCCGGCATCCGGTGCAGATGGCAGCCCGGCTGCGGGCCGAACTGCCGGAGCTCATCCACGACGTGGTGGTGGAGCAGACTGCGCAGTTGCTGAACATGGCGCCCGAAGCCGTGGACCCGGGGTACGGCCGGACCCGCCCCTGACCAACGGTCGTGGGTCAGTACCCTATATTGACCGGTACAGCGTTCTGGGCCTGCGTACCGGCTGGCACGGGCAGGACCGCAACGTCGGCCGAGTTGCCGTTGGTCAGCACTTGGGCACCGTAGACTGCGTCGCCCGACGCGCTAATCAACAATGCCGCAGGATCGGCGTCGTTGGCCTTGGGGTTATGTGTCACGGTGGTTCCGGCCGGAACATCTACCGTCTGCTTCTTTCCCAGCCGGCCTTCCAGATCCACCTGGGTGATTTCCAACTGGGCCGCGCCGGCCGGCGCGCTGAAAGCCATCCGGGAGCTGATTCCTCCCGGGACGACGGCCAGGTGGTTACTGCCGAGCCGGCCGGTGGCCGGTGCCCAGCCGAAGTCCACTGGCGCACCTTTCTCGGTAGCCCTGCTGACGCGTGCGGCGGCAGCGATGGAGACATCGGCGCTGACTTCGACGGAATATGTGCCGGCTGGCAGGGATTCGAGCGGAACACTGGTAATGCTGCCGGCGGCCGCAGTGATGACGCCGCCGCCCGGGAGGCTGACCGGTCCGTCCGCGCCAAATACCCGCACTTCAAGGACCGCATCGGTCACGCCCGGAACCACCACCTCCAGCGCCGGCGCAGCGTTCTGGTAGCCGTCCTGTTTGCGGATTTTCCGCGCGAGCTTGTCATCTTGGACGGTGATGCCCGTGACCAGCTGGCGCGTCCCGGCCGGAGCCGAAGCTTGCAGTAGTTCGACGCCTCCCGGCGTCAGCTGGCGAAGGACGCTTTGTTGGATGAATCCGGTCACCGGGCCGCCGGAGGACTGGACGCGCACGGCCAGTGATTCCTGGTTTGCGGCCAAGCCGGCCAGCACGATGGAGCGGGATTCGCCCGGTGCAACCAGCAACCCCCGAGTGCCGGCAGCCTGGAGCTGTCCTTCACCGGACAGCAGTTCCAAGTCCACCGAGGACGGGGTTTCGGAACTGTTGTGCAGCTTCAGCACGGACGTGGTGCCCACGGTGGTGGAGGCACCCAGTAACCAGAAATCGTTGCCCGGTGCCATGCAGTTGGCCGCCGCCAGGCCCCGCAGGTCGCCGTCGGACGCACGGTAGGTCATCGCGGCACCGGCCACCGCGGTGGTCTCCCCCACCGGGTCGGCCCGCAGCACCGTTGGAGCGGACAGCTGCTGCCCGGGCACCACGGATGCGACCAGCTTGGTTTCGCCGGAGGATTCCGCCGTCGGCTCGGCGATGCGCTTGAGCGGAGTGTCCTCGCCGAGCTCGGTCAGCTCGCTGCCGGGGACGTTGCCGCTCAGGTCGCTGAGCACCAGGGCCCGGGCCCTGGTCTGGGCGGTGGTGGAGACGGGGCTGAATTGCGGATCGGTGGCTTCGGCGGCCAAATCCAGCAACCGCAGCGGCTCCGGGCAGACAGCGGTGTAGTCGCCGGCCGGGACCGCGGCGGAGACGGGCGGAAGTTCGGCGGCGGCGCCCTGCCCGTCTGCCAGACTGCCGGCCGCTACCGCCGCGCCGGTCAGCAGCACTATCCCGGCTCCGGCGATGGCGCCCAGGGTCCGCCGCCCGCCACGTGCGCCGGATCCGGCGGTACGGCCCGACCGTGCCTGCGATTTGCCCGCGGCGGCATCGCGGGCGCGGTCCCGCCGCTCGGCGCGCCGGGCAGCCTTGCGGTCGACCGGCTGCACGGCCTCGGTTGCGGTCGGTTGAGCAGGCTCGGCGGTGGCCGGTTGGACTGGGCCGGCAGCGGTTGGTTGAGCCGGCTCGGCTGCGCTTGGGTTGATCGGATCGGCAGCAGTTGGGGCTGGCCCGTCTGCTTCCGACTGGGCCGGCTCGGCAGCGGCTGGTTGAGCCGGCGCGGCAGCAGTTGGGGCTGGCCCGTCTGCCTCCGACTGGGCCGGCTCGGCAGCGGCCGGTTGAGCCAGCGCGGCAGCAGTTGGGGCTGGCCCGTCTGCCTCCGACTGGGCCGGCTCGGCAGCGGCCGGTTGAGCCGGCGCGGCAGCAGTTGGGGCTGGCCCGTCTGCCTCCGACTGGGCCGGCTCGGCAGCGGCCGGTTGAGCCGGCTCGGCTGCGGTCGGTTGGGCCGGGTCGGCTGCGGTCGGTTGGGCCGGCTCGGCTGCCTCCGACTGGGCCGGCTCGGCAGCGTCCTCGACGTCGGCCGGCCGGAGAGCCGCTGCCTCCTGAGGTGGCGCCACGGCGCCATCGGCTGCCCCGGCAGCGGCTGCTGCCCCGGCCCCCGCATCTGTTGCCTCCGGCTGGTCGCCGCGGCCACCCGTTTCGGTCATCGTTGCTGTCCTTTTCCGGCCAAGGCGGCGATGGCGCCGTCGTCCGGGTCTTCGAAAGCTGCACGTTGCAGTTCAGCAGTGCTGGCATCGGCCCCGGTGGTCTTGATGTGGTCGATTCGGCGCGGCACGAACCGCCGGCGTGCCGGGATCGGGATGGCCAGCAGGACGGTCAGCCCGATGGCGATTATCTGCAGGATACCAATCCACGGCGACCACGGGCTGGCATAGCCAATCTTCACGGTCCCGGCCGCGGCGGGGACCTCGAAGGCTTGAGCCCAGCCGTCCTCCGACGGCTCCAGCCGCTGCCCGTTCAAGGTTGCAGTCCAGCCCGGATCCTTGCGCTCGGCCAGGATCAGCCGTCGTCCGGACTCGCCGGCGGGAATCTCGCCGCCCGCCGCGGTCCAGCCGGACGGCACCGTTTGAAGCAGTTTGTCGTTGGCATCCACTAAACGCACCCGGGCCGTCAGCGCGCCAGCCTCTGTGCCGTCCTTGCCCGTCGTACTGACAACACGCCAGAGCCATCCGGCATCGGTGCGTCCCACGGAAGTCAGCCCGGGAACGGCATCGATGCGGCCGGCCAGCAGTTCGGCCGCCGTGTCGGATTCCTGCAGCACCACGAAGTCAACGCCGAGGCGTACCAGCGAGGACCGCGGGTCCACACCGGTGCCCGCCACGATGACGGCCACCGTGTTGCGCAGTTCGGCGTCGGCATCGTCGTCGGCACTTACTTCGGCCTCGGTCAGGGGACCGTCCAGGGACCTTGCCGCATAGATGGTGGAGAGCTGGTCGAGCGTAGTGCCGCTGCCGTGCATCACTGCCGCGGTCACGGTGCCGCCGGTCCCCGCGGTCAACACCAGCGCGCGCGCCTGCTCCGGCCCGGTTCCCCGATCAGCGGCCGTGGCCGGGAGCGTGCGGTCGGCCCCGGGGGCTATGAACATCTGCGTGCCGAAATCGGTCAGCGTACGGGCCTCGGTCGAGGCCGTGTAGCCGGTGAACTGGGGCACCAGCCAGTGCGCCAGGCCCACCACCGGACCCAGGCCCAGGAGCACGACGGCGGCCACCGCCACCGTGCGCCGCTGGCCGCTCCGCGACCGGCCCCACGAGTCCATTCCCAGCTGCATTCGGTTTCCGGCGATCAAGGCCGCGCCCAGCAGCAGGAACATGGCCACCGAGACAAAGGGACCCGTAAACGGTGTGACCACGGCTTCGGGCGCCACCGCGGTGGCCAGCATGGACGAGCCGTACGAAGCCGCCAGCGCCAGGAAGGCGCCGAGCCAGAGCAGTCGTGCGCGGGCGGCTCCGTCGCCCCCGATCGCGCCGGCCACGGCCAGCGCGAGCATCGGCACGGCCGCGACGAGCGCGTAGACCAGCGCCCATGGCCCGTGGGCCAGCTCTTCCAGCAGTCCGGCTCCGGCGAGTCCGTCGGCGGGGCCGAAGGCCAGCGGGAAACCCATCAGTTGCTGCCAGAGCGGGGCCGCGTCGAAGGCCAGCGGCAGGCCGGGGTCGCCCAACAGCGCACGCGGTTCGTTCAGGGCGGCAATAACCATGGGCAGGGCGAGCGCCAACGGCGGGACCAGCGACCACCAGACGGTCTTGGCCCGGCGGCCCAACGAGAGCACAAGGATGGCAACGAAGACAACGGCCACCGGCAGCAACGCCGGCGCCGACGCGGTGATGCCGGCAAGGCAGAGTCCGGCCGCTGCCGCCGCGGTCCATGAGGGATTCCCATTGATGCCCGGCTTGTGCACGGTCTCGTGCGGCAGCAGCGGGCGGTTGGCATCGACGCGCTGGACGGCCGAGCCGGTGGCGCGCAACAGGCCGAGCACGGCCCAGGGGATCAGCAAATGGGCAATCAGCGCACCGAGGCGTCCGGTACCCAGAGCGACTTGGAACGCGGGCACGCTCGCCCAAAAAATGGCGGCCCAAAAACGCAGGCCGCGCCGCTGCGTGAGGGCTCCGGCAGCGAACCAAGCCCCGGCAGCGGCCAGCGGCATGGCGAGCAGGATCAAGGTCACGACGGCGGCGGAGCCGTTCCCCAAGCCCAGCAAAGCCATGACTGCCAGCACGTAGCCGAAGGGGTCGCCGTGCCCGGGCATCCCCGAGCCGAGCGAGATCCACCAGCTGGCCGCGTTGTGCCAGATCTCGGCGACGGTCGCCGAGACGGGCAACAGGCCGCCGCCGACCAGCGCGGGTGCCCCGAAGAAGTCGAACATGCCCACCGCGGACACGATGGCCAGCACGACGGCGGCAACCACCAGTCCGGTACCGACCCAGGTCCGCGCGGGTGCCGCCAGCGCGGCAAAGTCATCCGAACCGCCGGTGGGCTGGTCGCTGCTGCCGGCATCGGTGCCGGACCCGTCCCCCACCACGCCAGCGGCAAGTTCGGGGCGGAGGGACTCAGCGAGCGACCGCCGGTAGGCCCAGACCTCGCGCTGCGGCACCATCAGCGGGCGCACGATCCCCCGCGACGTCCTCCGGCTCCTGGCTGCCTGCCGCCGGGACGCGAAGTAGCCGACCGGGCGGAAGAGGGCCACGAGGGTGGCACCGAGCTGGCGCAGCCCGTGCATCGGATCCTTGGCCACCACCGATGCCAAGAAACTGTAGAGCCCGCCCAGCAAAGCGCCGACCCACAAGAATGGCACCTTCCACCATGCGGCATGCTTGAGCCGCAAATAGATTTGTGCCTTGCGGGCTGCCTTGGCGGTGGTGTGGTCACTGGCGCGGGTGGCGTGGCGGACTGTCGCAGTCGGCACGACCACTACCCGGTGCCCGGCCAGCCGGTTCCGCCAGCACAGGTCCAGGTCATCGCCCGTCCCGGGCAGGGCTGAGTCGAACCCACCCAGTTGGTCGAAGACGTCGCGGCGCACCAGCATTCCGGCGGAGTTGACGGCGAAGAAGTCGCTGCGCCCGTTGTACTGGCCCTGGTCCAGCTCATCCAGGTCGATCATGGTCAGCCGTTCGCCCCAGCGGCTGACGGTCAGGCCGACGTCGACCAACCGGCGCGGGTTGTCCCAGTCCACCTGCTTGCAGCCGGCGATGGTGACCGACGGTGCCGTTTCAACGGCGAGCAGCAGTTCCTCCAGGGCATCCGGTGTCGGCGCGGAATCATCGTGCAGCAGCCACAGCCACTCTTGCGCCGCAGGGCCTTCTCCGGAGTGCTTGGGCAGCTCGGCCAGCCCCACCCGGACCGCCGCACCGAATCCGGCGCGGCCGGATGCCGACGTGACAGGGGTCCCGGCGGGCAGATGGGTGCGCAGCAGATCAGCGGACGCGTCGGACGATCCGGTGTCGACGCCAAGATAGGCATCGGCGGGCCGAGTCTGCTGAGTCAGCGCGGCCAGGGTCTGCGGTAGGTAGGACGCGCCGTTGTGGGCAACAACAACGGCGGTGACGCGAACGTGCTGCTGAATTAGAGCGCTCTTTTCCGTAGCCGGCGGCGCTCGCGCTCCGAGAGCCCTCCCCAGATGCCGAACCGCTCGTCATTGGCCAGCGCGTACTCCAGGCACTGCGAGCGCACCGTGCACGCCCCGCAGACCTTTTTGGCATCGCGGGTAGAGCCGCCCTTCTCAGGGAAGAATGCCTCCGGATCCGTCTGGGCGCAGAGGGCATCGGCCTGCCAGCCCAGTTCGCCCTCATCCTCGTAGCCGGTCCCGAAGCCAGGTAATCCGATCCACAGCGGCTTCTGCGCGGGTTCGGCCTCCGCAGGTTCCCGCAGCAGCCGCGGAGCGGTCAGCTCCAGCACCTCGGCTTCGGGCTCTTCCGCCAGCGCTTCGTGTGCCGCCAGGAACGCGGTAGCCGCGTCCTCCAGAGTCTGTTGGCTGGATTCGCGGAAGCGCTCTGCCGCCGCCGGATCAGCCGGATCCACATACCAATCTGCCGGTACGCCGCGCGTTCCCTGCGATGCCGAAGCCTGTGCCTCTAGCTCTCGCCGGTGCGCAATACGTTCTGCCTGCCCCATCAGCCCTCCCGGTGTTGCTGTACCAGCATGGTGCTAAGTTCGACTCCAGTGCTGGATCTCAGCGCCGAATACGAGAATGCTGTTACACGTTTAATAACCTAATTACACGGGTGTAATCCGGTCCAAGTCAAGTGCCGGCGGGAATCTTAGAGACAGACGGGCCCAAAACCGGGCACGCCACGCGAAGATTTTGCCGGCGTGACATACGCCACACCCGCGACGGCTAACGACAACCCGGCCACCGCCGCACCGCGGCAGGTGTCTGCCACCCGCACCGAAGGAACACCGTGAACCCTACCGCCACCATCACCGACCTGCTAGCCCGGCTGCGCCCCGACTCCTCGCCCTGCCTGGTCTGGTACGGACCGGAGGGAGAACGGGTCGAGTTGTCCGGCCGCGTGATGGACAACTGGGTAGCCAAAACCGCCAACTTGCTGGCCGAGGAGCTGGACGCCGGCGAAGGAACAACCGTGGGCCTGCGGATGGAGCCGCACTGGCGGTCGCTGGTCTGGGTGCTGGCGGCGTGGCAGGCCGGCGCTACCGTCCGGCTTGACTCGGCAGAACCTGCCCCCGACGTGCTGGTCTCAGCCGATCCCGATCAGTTGACCGGCGACAGCACGCACCAGGTGCTGGTGGCCCCGGGGGCACTTCAGCTGAGCTGGCCCGGGGAATTGCCGGACGGCGTCTTGGACTACGCGGCGGAAGTCCGGTCCTATGCTGACGTCTACCTGGGGTTGGATGTTTTGGCCGCTGACGGCCGGGCGTTGCAGTACGACGACGGAGACCTCACCTTCGCCCAACTGCTCGGCCGACCGGCGCCGGCCCGGGTCCTGCTGGTTCCGGCGCAGACCGCCTGGCCCGAGGTGCTGCGCGAGGCCCTGGCGACATGGCAGGGCGGCGGCACCGTGGTGCTGGTGCATGCAGGCGTGGCAGTGACCCAGCGCTTGTTGGACAGCGAACGCGTCAGCGCCCAACTCTGAGACCCGCCGGCCGGCTGGCCGCCTGGCTACGGGACGTGGCAGCTCCTCGCGCCGCCTAGCTCCTCGTGGGGCCGGACGCCTGCGGCCCGTCCATTTCGGGCGTGTCCGACGCCCGCGTGGTCGCCACATGCTGGCCGTGGTGGCTTTCGAAGATTTCGTGGTCGTCGGCGAACTCCGGCTCGGCGTCCAGTTCCGCGTTGAACACCAGGAAGCGGTAGGCAAAAAACCGCATCACAGTAGCCAGGACCGTACCGAAGATGCCGGCGAACAGCAGCATGGTGGGTTCGGTGATTTCCAGCGGGTACCGGACAATCCAGACGCAGCCAGCCGAAATAATCATGCCGATGACGTTGATCACGACGAAGAGCACGAGTTCGCGCAGCACGTTCGCTTGGCGGCGGTGGCGGAACGTCCAATAGCGGTTGGCCACCCAGGAGAACAGGGTCGCCACGGAGGCGGAAACAAACCGCGCCTTCACCACGCTGTCGTCCATCGGCCCGTTGATCAGCCACCAATACACGCCGTTGTCCACGATGAAGGCGATCCCGCCGACCGTGCCGAACTTCGCTACTTCCCGCCAAAAAAGGGAGACGAGGCCGCTGATGCGCTCGGAAATAGTTCGATTCATGATCGAAGGAAAAGCCCTTTCGTTCTGACGCCGGAATGGTGCCGGCCAACGCATCATTGTATTGCCCCAGACTGGACGTTACCTAGGACATCCCGGCGCGGGGGTGGGCAATGCAGGTCTGCCAGAGTCGGTTCGGTAACCTGACAAGGTGAGTTTTCCAGTAATCGGTGTAGTAGGCGGCGGCCAACTCGCCCGGATGATGGCCCCCTGTGCAGTGGAACTCGGCTTTGAACTGCGTGTTCTGGCCGAAGCCGACGATGTCTCGGCGGTTTCCGCCGTCGCCAAGGCACCGGTCGGTGACTACCGCGACCTGCAGACGCTGCGCGACTTCGCCCAGGGCCTGGACGTGCTGACGTTCGACCACGAGCACGTTCCCACTCAACACCTTCAGGCCCTGATTGCCGACGGCGTGAACGTGCAGCCGCATCCGGACGCCCTGATCCACGCGCAGGACAAGCTGGTCATGCGCGAGGTGGTGGACAAGCTGGGGCTGCCGAACCCAACCTGGGCCTCCGTCTCCACCGTCGACGAGCTCGTGGCCTTCGGCGAGCAGACCGGCTGGCCGGTGGTCCTCAAGACGCCGCGGGGAGGCTACGACGGCAAGGGCGTGCGGATCATCCAGGACGCCTCCGCGGCCGCCGACGCCGCCGACTGGTTCACCGGCGGCGCGCTGCTGGTCGAAGAGAAAGTCGACTTCAGCCGGGAGCTGTCGGCGCTGGTGGCCCGGACGCCGTCCGGCGAAGCCCGGGCCTGGCCGGTGGCCCACACCATCCAAGTGGACGGGGTCTGCGACGAAGTGATCGCCCCCGCCCAGGACCTGCCCGCAGAAGTCGCCGCAGCCGCCCAGCAGGCCGCCCTGCAGCTCGCCGACGAGCTCGGCGTGACCGGCGTCATGGCAGCCGAATTATTCGCCACGCCTGGCCGCGGCGCCGGCTTCGTGATCAACGAACTGGCCATGCGCCCCCACAACACCGGCCATTGGACCCAGGACGGCTCTGCCACCAGCCAGTTCGAACAGCATCTGCGCGCGGTCTTGGACCTCCCGCTGGGTGATACCTCGGTGCTCGGCGGCGTCGTCGTGATGAAGAACTATCTGGGCGGCGCCAATACGGATTTGTTCTCGGCTTACCCGCGCGCGCTGGCGGCCGAGCCCGCGGTCAAGGTCCATGGTTACGGCAAGTCGGTCCGTCCGGGCCGCAAGATCGGCCATGTTAACGTGGTGGGCCGGGACGCGTCCCAGGTGGAGGACTTGCGCCGGCGCGCGGATCGTGTCGCCTCGATCATCCGTGACGGTGTGGACCCCCAGGAAGGCAAGCCATGAGCCAAAAGCCGATAGTCGGCGTCGTGATGGGTTCCGATTCCGATTGGCCCGTGATGGAGGCCGCCGCGCAGGCGCTGGAAGAATTCGGCATCCCGTATGAGGCGGACGTCGTCTCCGCGCACCGGATGCCGGAAGACATGATCAGCTACGGCAAGGAAGCCCATACCCGGGGACTGCGCATCATCATCGCCGGCGCCGGCGGTGCCGCGCATCTGCCCGGCATGCTCGCCTCGGTGACTCCGCTTCCCGTGATCGGCGTGCCGGTGCCGTTGAAGTACTTGGACGGCATGGATTCCCTGCTTTCCATCGTCCAGATGCCGGCCGGCGTTCCGGTGGCAACCGTGTCCGTCGGCGGAGCCCGCAATGCGGGGCTGCTGGCCGTGCGCATGCTGGCAGCCGGCGGCGATACGCTGGCCGAGCAGCTGCAGCCTGCCCTGCTGGAGTTCGCCACCGGCCTGCGGCAGGCCGCCTATGACAAGGGAGCCGCCCTGCGCGAACGCGTCACCGGCTCCGGCGAGGCCTAGCCAGTGAGTCCCCAGCCGACCACCCGGCCGTCCGGCGCGTCGGCGCGCGGAATAACGGACCCAGTCCGCTATCCGCAGCACGCCTCGGCGCCCGTGCGGACCAAGCGTGCCTTCGTCCTGCTGCTGCTGACCTTGGTCATCCCCGGCAGTGCGCAATTGGTGGCCGGGGACCGTGCGCTGGGCCGCCGCGCACTGGCGGTCACGCTCCTGGTGTGGGCAGCTATCCTGGCGGCAGGCATCGTGGCGTTGGTTGACTGGCCGCTGCTGGTGAACCTGGCCACCGGCCGCTGGAGCTCGCTGGTACTGGTCGTGGTGCTGGCAGCACTGGCACTGTTCTGGGCCTTTTTGTTCCTGAATACGTTGCGGATCATCAGGCCCAACCTGCTGGCCCCGGGAGCCAAGCCCGCGGTGGCCGTGGCACTGGCCGCACTGATGGTGGTCACCAGCGGCAGCCTCGGCTACGCCGCCTATCTGCTCAACGTGAGCCGCAATGCCTTCGGCAACATCTTCGAAACACGGCCAGCGTTCGACCCGGTCGACGGCCGCTACAACTTCTTGCTGATGGGCGGCGACGCCGGCGCGGGACGGGTCGGGCTGCGCCCGGACAGCATCCAGGTGGTCAGCGTGAACGCGGAGACCGGCCACACCGTGATGTTCGGCATTCCGCGCAACTTCCAAAACGCTCCGTTCCCGGCCGACTCTCCCATGCACGAGGTCTATCCGGAAGGCTTCAACTGCGGCGACGAGTGCATCATCAACGCCCTGTACGTGGACGTGGAGCAAAATCATGCCGACCGCTACCCGGACGCCAAGAATCCGGGAGCGGAAGCCATGAAGGACGCCGTCAGCGGCATTTTGGGCATCGAGATCCAGGCGTACGCCCTGGTGGACATGGGCGGCTTCGAGTCCCTGGTGGACGCGATGGGCGGCATCACCGTGGACGCCGGCGGCTGGGTGCCCATCTCCAACAGGACCATTCCGGGAACCAACCAGCATTACCCGCCCAAGGGCTGGATTGCCCCGGGCGTCCAAAAACTCGACGGCTACCACGCACTCTGGTACGCCCGCTCCCGCGAATTCGCCACCGACTACGACCGCGTCCAGCGCCAGCAGTGCGTCATGTCCGCCATGGTCAACCAGCTGGACCCGGGCACCGTGCTGACTCGTTTCCAGCAGTTGGCCGAAGCGGGCGAGCAGGTGGTGGAAACAGACATCCCCAGTTCCCAGCTGGGCAGCTTCGTCTCGCTGGCGCTGAAAGCCAAGGATCAGAAGACGGATCGGCTGACCATCGGGCCGCCGGACTTCGGCACGGCGGCGGACAACTTCGTCACGTACCCGGACTTCTCCGTGATCCACGCGCGGGTTCAGAAGATGTTCAGTCAGGAACAGGAGACTGAAAAGAACGCCTCCAAGAACGACGGCGGAGGCTCCGGAAGCGGAGCCAAGAAGCCGAAGAAGTCCACAACGAAACCGGCGGAGACGCCGGCCGCGGCGACTCCTCAGATCACCGAGGAATACCTCCAGCAGCTGGCGGAGATCGGCGACACCGATACGCTCGGTTCCCTGCTGGCCGACAACGGCAAGTGCTCGCTGCCCTGATTCGTTATTCCGGCGAGGCCGGGTGCTGCTGGACGGGTTGGCCGGGCGGGCAGGCGGGCCGCACCAGGTTGTTCTGGCAGGATCATTTGTTACACAAGGACGAGGAAGAGGCTTCTAGATGTACAGGTTGACCAATGTACTGCGCCCCTACGCGTGGGGTTCGACGACGGCGATCGCCGAGCTGTTCGGCCGGGAACCGTCCGGCGGGCCGGAAGCCGAGCTCTGGATCGGTGCACATCCCGACTCTCCCTCCACGGTGCAGCTGGCCGACCGCGAGCAGCCGCTGGACGAGTTCATCAAGGAGAATCCGGGCGCCACTCTCGGCGAATCAGTGCTGGGGCTGTTTGGTGCCACCCTGCCGTTCCTGACCAAGGTCCTGGCCGCCGATTCGGCCCTCTCGCTCCAGGTCCACCCCACACTGGAGCAGGCAAAGTCCGGATTCGCCGCGGAGAACGCCGCCGGCATTTCCTTCAACGACCCGCAGCGCAGCTACCGGGATGACAACCACAAGCCGGAGATGATCTTTGCGCTCAGCGACTTCCAGGCGCTGTGCGGTTTCCGTCCCCCGCGCGACGCCGCCCGGCTGCTGGCCGGGCTGAGGCCGAAGCTGGCGGAGGCCGGTGCCAGTCTGGATCTCCTGGACGACGTGCTGCATCTGCTGGACACGGCCGACGAGGAAGCGGCCCTGCGCGGCGCCTTCGTCGCCCTGCTCGACGGCGGCGACCGTTCCACCGGGCTGGCCACCGACACGGCCCGCGTCCTAGCGGCCGCTCCGGCCGGCAGCCTGGGCAGCGAATACACAGCTGCCGCCCGCCTGGCAGAACTTTATCCGGGCGATCCCGGTGCCTTGATCTCGCTGCTGCTCAACCTGGTCAACCTCTCCCCCGGCCAGGCGCTCTGCCTGCCGGCCGGCAACATCCACGCCTACCTGCAGGGCCTCGGCGTGGAGGTGATGGCGACCTCGGACAACGTGCTGCGCGGCGGCCTCACACCCAAGTACATCAACGTGCCGGAGCTGGTGAAGATCACCGACTTCCGTCCGATCACCCCACCATTCGTGGAACGGACCACCACCGATGCGGGTCAGGAGCTGTACTGCCCGCCATTTGCCGAATTCCAACTCCAGCGCATTGAATTGTCCGACGGCGGCAGCCCCGTTCCGCTGGCCCAGCATGGTCCCACGATTGTGCTGGCGGTCTCCGGGAGCGTGCTGCTGGACTCGCCGAGGTCCGACCTGACGATCAGCCGCGGCGAGGCCGCCTTCATTCCCGCTGCCGAACAGCCGGTGAACGTCCATCCGGCGGGCGGAACTGAAGCCGGTGCCGTGCTGTTTGCGGTCACCACTTCGGGCAGCACACATGAATTCGACGAACAACGAACGGGAGCAACACTTTGACCGCTTCGATCCTGCAGTCCGAGCCGTGGGCCCGCTTCCAACGAAGCCTGGGCAAAGAGGTCTTCGAACGCAGCGGAGACGGCTGGACCTTCCTGGCCCTGCTGGAAAAGACGCCGCTGGGACGCTTCCTGTATGTCCCCTACGGCCCCGAGGCGGCAGACCACGCGGCCTTGGTCCGTGCCCTTGCCGCCCTGCGTTCGCTGGCCGCCGAGCAGCACGCCCACTACGTGCGGATCGAACCGGTGGGCACAGACCTCGGGGAACGGCCGCAGGCGGCATTGCAGTCACTGGGCCTGGTCAAGGCCCCGGTGGATGTCCAGCCGAAGCTGACCTGGATGCTGGACCTCAAGCAGCCGGAAGAGGAGTTGCTGGCCGGCATGCGCAGCACCAGCCGGAACCTCTACCGCAACATCCACAAGAAGGGCGTCACCTTCGACGTCTCCAAGGACCCCGAAGACATCGGCATCCTGCTGGGATTCCTGCACGACGTCTCCGAGCGCGCAGACTTCAAGGCCCAGTCCGATGACTACCTGCGGCAGGCTGCCCGGAACCTGGTGCCGGCCGGTGCGGCCAAAATCTTCATCGCGCGCTTGGACGGGAAGCCGATCGCGGCAGCGCTCTCCTACGACACGGAATCGACCCGGGTCTACGCGCACGCCGCGGCCGACGACGCCCACCGCAAGCTCAATGCCGGGATTCCGCTGGTGGTCACCATGATGATGGATGCCCGGGCCGCCGGCATCGACCGGTTCGACATGTGGGGCGTCAGCCCGGAAGACGAGCCCGACCATCAATGGGCCGGGTTCTCGCGCTTCAAACGTTCATTCGGCGGCTACGAGGTCAGCTACCCGGGCAGCTGGGACCTGCCGGTCAACCAGCTCATGTACCGGGCCTATCTGCTCACCCGGCGGGCCCGCGAGGCGGCCGGCCCTGCGGTGAACAAGGCGCGCACCGCCGTGCTGCCGGCGGTGCACAAGGCGCGCAACGCCGTCGTGCCGTCCCTTCAAAAGCTGCGAGGCAAGCTCCCCCGCTGACCCGGCTTTCCCTGCAGGCACGCCGGCAGGGAGAGCACGTAAAAACCCCGCACCAGCCTGGGCCGGTGCGGGGTTTTCGTTGGGTTTAGACCGTCCGCGTTGCGCTGAGGCCGCTGACTAGAGCTTCCGCTCGAATCGATCCCACTTGTATTCCTGGTGCTCGCCCTCGACAAACCGGATGGTGCCGGACTTGGAACGCATCACAATCGACTGCGTCAGGACCTTGTGGTTCTTGTACCGGACGCCGCGCAGCAGGTCGCCGTCGGTGATGCCGGTGGCCACGAAGAAGCAGTTGTCGCTGGTGACCAGGTCATCGGTGGTCAGCACCCGGTCCAGATCGTGGCCGGCGTCGATGGCCTTCTGCTTTTCCTCGTCGCTGGTGGGCCAGAGCCGACCCTGGATCACGCCGCCCAGAGACTTGATGGCGCAGGCCGTGACAATGCCCTCCGGCGTGCCGCCGATGCCCATCAGGACGTCGACGTCGGTGCCCTCACGGGCGGCTGCGATGCCGCCGGCAACGTCGCCGTCCATGATGAACTTGGTCCGCGCACCTGCCGCGCGGATCTCCTCCACGTACGGCTTGTGCCGGTCGCGGTCCAGGATCATCACGTTGATCTGGTTGATCTTCTTGTTCTTGGCCTTCGCTATCAGGTGCAGGTTCTGCTTGATCGGCAGGCGCAGGTCCACCAGGTCCGCGGCCTCGGGGCCGGTGACCAGCTTCTCCATGTAAAACACGGCCGAAGGGTCGAACATGGTGCCGCGCTCGGAGACAGCCAATACGGAGAGCGCGTTGTTGATGCCCAGCGCCGTCAGCCGGGTGCCGTCGATCGGGTCCACGGCGACGTCGCACTCTGCGCCGGTGCCGTCGCCGACCTTTTCGCCGTTGAACAGCATCGGTGCTTCGTCCTTTTCGCCCTCGCCGATGACCACCACTCCGTTGAAGCTGACGGTGGACAGGAACGCCCGCATGGCGTCCACGGCCGCGCCGTCGGCGGCATTCTTGTCCCCGTAGCCCACCCAGTGGCCGCCGGCAATCGCCGCGGCTTCGGTGACGCGCACCAGTTCCAGGGCCAGGTTGCGGTCCGGCTCATTGTCACCGACGCGCATCGACGGCGGAAAGTTGGAAAAGGGATCAGCCTGGGCTTCGTGGGACACTTCGACCTCATCTTCGAGTAGCTCTTCAGACAACACCGGCTGTGGTGCCGTGGTGGATGAATCTGCGCTGCGGACATCTTCCATTGCTTTCGATCATAGTCGCCTGCACCCGGGGATCCAGCGCGGGGCCAGCGTCCGGCCGTTGGGCGGCTGCCCGTGTGCGCGCGGGCGGCGGGTATCTGAGATCATGGGAGCGTGAGTGAAGTGCGTCCCGAGGAATCGACCGAATCGGCTGGATCGGCTGAATTGCCTGCCAAGCCTGTCCTGACGGCCAAGCAGGCCAACCGGGCGAAAGCACCGGTAGTCGGCATGTTGCTGGCCGTGGGTCTCACGCTTGCCGTGCTCCTGCCGGTGATGTTCCTGAACCCGGGCAGCAAGCCGGAAGTCTACAAACGTAATATTGACGTGCCCGGCGTCGCCCTGCAGGCTGAATCCAGCGCGGGTTACCTGCCGCTTGCCGTTAACCTGCCGGCTGGCTGGTCATCCAACTACGCCCGGTGGAACACCGGAGGCACGGCCCGGGTACCGGCTTGGGAAGTCGGCTACCTCACCCCGGGCCACCAGTACATCGGGCTGGTCCAGACGGACAAGGCGAATCCCACGTGGATCAGCCAGGCAACCGACAACGCACCGGTGACCGGCGACCGCAAGGCCGGCGCCAGTTGGGAACTGCGCGATGCCGGCAAGGGCGAGCGCAGCCTGGTGCTGGAGCACGGCGATTTCACCGTCATCCTCAGCGGCACGGCGGAACTGGACGAATTCGACGTGCTGGCCACCGCCGTCGTGAAAGAACTGGACCGCAAGTAACCTACCTCCGCCGAAGCGTCGCGAATGCACGGTGAGGGCCACTGAAAGCAGTAAGGTTGCTTCGTGCCCACCTCACTGACTCCCGCCCAGGCCTGGCAAAAACTTCTCGACGGCAATGCACGCTTTGTTGCAGGCGCGTCGGTCCACCCCAACCAGGACGCCGCCCGGCGCAGTTCGCTGGTCAACGAACAGAATCCTTTTGCCATCATCTTTGGTTGCTCCGACTCGCGCCTCGCGGCGGAGATCATTTTCGATCTGGGCCTGGGCGATGCCTTTGTGGTCCGCACCGCCGGACACGTTCTCGGCGACGCGGTGATCGGCTCGCTGGAATACGGCGTGGACGTGCTCAACGTCCCGCTGATCGTCATTCTGGGCCACGACAGCTGCGGCGCGGTGACCGCCGCCAAGGACACGATTGACACCGGCGTGATGCCGCGCGGCGGCCTGCGCGACCTGGTGGAGCGGATTTCTCCGTCGGTCCTGGCTGCCCGGCGCGCCGGACACGACGACCTCAACGACATGGTGATCGAAAACGTGCGCCAATCCTCCGAACGCCTGCTGGACAGTTCGCGCGCCATTTCGGAGGCCGTCGACGCCGGACGCACCGCCGTCGTCGGAGTCGCCTACCGGCTGGCGGATGGCCGCGCCGAGTTGGTCGCAGGACACGGCGCGCTCTAGCCCCCCACGGCGGCCGGTTGCACGCGCAGCGGGCCGCCGTCGCACCACCGGCTGCGCCGCAACACGATTCGGAACCGGCGCCACGGCGGGCCTAAGCTTGGAGCCATGACTTCTGCTGATTCTGCTGAATACCGCATCGAACACGACACCATGGGTGAGGTCCGGGTTCCGGTCAACGCCCTCTACCGTGCGCAGACCCAGCGCGCCGTCGAGAACTTCCCGATTTCCGGCAAGACGCTGGAGCGCGCCCACATCGAGGCCCTGGCCCGGATCAAGAAGGCTGCCGCCACCGCCAACGCCGAACTGGGCGTGCTGGACGGCGAACTGGCCAAGGCGATCGCCACGGCCGCCGACCAGGTAGCCACCGGCCAGTACGACGGCGACTTCCCGATCGACGTCTTCCAGACCGGCTCCGGCACCTCCTCGAACATGAACACCAACGAGGTGCTGGCGGAGCTTGCCACCCGTGCCCTGAAGGACGCCGGCAGCGACAAGACGGTCCACCCGAATGACCACGTCAACGCCTCGCAGTCCTCCAACGATGTCTTCCCGACATCGGTGCACGTGGCCGCCACCTCGGCGCTGATCAACGACCTGATCCCGGCGCTGGACTACCTGGCCGCTTCGCTGGAGCGCAAGGCCGAGGAGTTCAAGGATGTGGTGAAGTCCGGCCGCACCCACCTGATGGATGCCACTCCGGTCACTCTGGGCCAGGAGTTCGGCGGCTACGCCGCCCAGGTTCGCTACGGCATCGAACGCATTGAAGCCTCGCTGCCCCGCGTGGCCGAGGTCCCGCTGGGCGGCACCGCCGTCGGCACCGGCATCAACACTCCGGCTGGCTTCCCGCAGCGCGTGATCGAGCTGCTGGCGGCCGACACCGGGCTGCCGCTGACCGAGGCCCGCAACCACTTCGAGGCACAGGCCAACCGCGACGGCCTGATCGAGGCTTCCGGCCAACTGCGGAACATCGCCTACGCGTTCATGAAGATCAACAATGACCTGCGCTGGATGGGCTCGGGCCCCAACACCGGACTGGGCGAGATCGCCATCCCGGATCTGCAGCCGGGCTCCTCGATCATGCCGGGCAAGGTCAATCCGGTCATCTGCGAGGCAGCCATCATGGTTGCTGCCCAGGTTGTAGGCAACGACACCACGATCGCCTTGTCCTCCACCAACGGCGCCTTCGAGCTGAACGTGGGCATTCCGGTGATGGCCGCTAACCTGCTGGAGTCCATCCGCCTGCTGACCAACACGTCGCGCGTCATGGCGGACAAGATGATCGACGGGCTGACCGCCAACGTGGAGCGTGCCCGGTTCCTGGCCGAAGCCTCCCCCTCGATCGTGACCCCGCTGAACAAGTACATCGGCTACGAAAACGCCGCCAAGATCGCCAAGCACTCGGTCAAGGAAGGCCTGACCGTGCGCGAGTCCGTCGTGGCCCTTGGTTTCCTGGAGCGCGGCGAACTGACCGAAGAGCAGTTGGATTCCGCCTTGGATGTGCTGTCCATGACCGTCCCGCCGCAGGCGAAGTAGTACCCCGCGCCGCACGCGTATCCGAGGGCGCTCCGGCTTGTGCCGGGGCGCCCTCCGGGCTTCTTCGGAGCCGTTCCGCCCGACGTCTGTGGGGCCTGAGAAGCGGCTTATGCGGCTAATTGGGCCCTGACGAGGCTGAAACGATTGAAAACAGCTTGTGCGCGCGGCGGCCCGTACTAGGATGAGCGCACACGTGCCCCCTGGGCACAGCCGGTGGAGGCCGGATACGACCGCTGTCTGGGCCGTCTGGGGACATGCCGAGAACTGTGCAGGAGGTCTCCATGATTGGCGATTCGCAGGCCCCGTCCCTGAGGACGGCCGACTACCCACTGCCGGAACAACCGAAAACCACTGGACGCTATATCGTCGTCTTCGCCGACCGCTCCGATGACTGTGCCGGGATCCTGGCTGAGGCAGCGGGGCTGACCCATGTGGCGGACAGCCGGGATTTCGGCACCCGCGGGGTGGATCCGGACACGGCCTCCGGCGCGGAGGCAACCCTCTTTGCGAGTCTGGGCATCGCCGTCGTCGACGCCGCCCCGGACCAAATCGGTGCGCTCCAAGTGAGCTCCGCGGACAAACACCGGGTCCTTTCGGTCTCGCCCGAACTCATCCACGATGTGCTGGGTTCGGCCGACGACTATGTGGCGGGCTACCGCGACGGCGTGGCAGACCTGGCCGGACGCCTCGCAGCTGGCCTCCATACCGGGCGAGACGCAGGGGCCGCGCCCGCGGATTTCGCCGACAACAACAACTTCACCTGGGGGTTGCAAGCAACCCGGGCAGTCTCGTCTCCCTATTCGGGACAAGGTGTGCGGGTGGCCGTGCTGGATACCGGCGTCGATGGCTCGCATCCGGATTTTGCCGGCCGCGGCATTACCAGCTCATCCTTCGTCACCGGCGAGCCGCCCCAGGACGGGCACGGACACGGCACGCACTGCATCGGGATCGCCTGCGGCCCGAAAGTTCCCGGTACGGGTCCCCGCTACGGTGTGGCCCATGAAGCGGAAATCTTTGCCGGCAAGGTGCTGAGCAACGCCGGTTCCGGCACCGATGCCGGCATCTTGGCAGGGATCGACTGGGCCGTGGGAAACAATTGCGCGGTGATTTCCTTGTCACTGGGCGCCGATGTGGCACAGATTCACCCGCCCTACACAGCCGCCGGAAGCCGGGCGCTGGAACAAGGATCCCTGCTCGTCGCCGCAGCGGGCAATAATGCGGACCGGCGGAAAGGCGAATTCGGATTCGTGGGTTCCCCGGCCAATAGCCCGTTCATCATGGCAGTGGCGGCCCTGGACCAGGCGCTCGACCTCGCGTTCTTCTCAGCCCGCAGCCTTCCGTTGCGCGGCGGGCAGGTGGACTGCGCCGGTCCCGGCGCCCACGTGTACTCCTCCTGGCCCATGCCGAAGCGCTACAACACCATCAGCGGCACCAGCATGGCGACGCCGCATGCTGCCGGCGTCGCAGCCTTGTGGGCGCAGGCCACCGGCCGGCGAGGTCTGGAACTGTGGGCCACCCTGGTCCAGGAAGCCGAGCGCTTGCCCCTGCTTTCGGTCGATGTCGCCGCAGGGCTGGTGCTTGCCCCTCAGTAACCCCTTGCCAACCCCTTCCCCTGACCGGTCGCCGGAGACATATCATGGGAGGTATGCAGATCACCGTCACGGTGCGCCATGACTACCTCGCCGATACCGGTCGGATTGCCGAGCAGTTGACGGCCGGCGGCATGCACGTGGAGAACGTGCTCTCCACCTTGGGCATGATCACCGGTTCACTTCCGGAGGGACAGCGCGCTTCCCTGGCCGGTATTGAGGGCGTTGAATCCGTCGACGAAGACCGGCAAGTGGTCCTGCCGCCGCCCGACTCGGACGTCCAGTAGTTTCAGCGGACAAACTCCGGGACGCCCGTGGCCCTCAGCGCTGCCCTCAGTCTGGCCTGGTGGTAGTCGGTCAGCTCCGGAAGCTCTTCCAGTCCAAACCAGCCGACCTCGGCCGACTCGTCGTCGTTCACCCGGGCATTGCCGCTGACGTAGCGGCACCGGAAGTTCAGCGTCAGGAACTGGGCCTGGTCACCGTTGACGAACTCCATCGGACCACCGGCGTAGACCTCGGCCAGCTGTTCAACTTCGGCCACGACGCCGGTCTCTTCCAAAACCTCGCGCACGACGCCCACGGCAGGCTGCTCGCCGGGGTCCAGAATTCCGGTAATCAGCGTCCAGCGGCCGTTGTCCGCGCGGCGGCCCAGCAGCACCCGGTCTCGGTCATCCAGCACCACGGCGGTGACCCCGGTCATCCAGCACCACGGCGGTGACCCCGGGCAGCCACAGCAGGTCGTGGCCAATCTTCTCGCGCAGCCGCAGGATGAAATCGGGAGTTGGCATCATCCAAGCCTACGTCGCTAGGTCGGCATCAGCAGCGCCATCCACGTTCCCGCCACCATGAACGGTCCGAACGGGATGTGGCTGCTCAGGGTGCCGCGCCGCAGCAGCACCAGCAGCAATCCGTACGCTCCGCCCAGCAGGAACGCGGCAAACGTCCCCCACAGCAGGTGTTCGAAGCCCAAATACCCGAGATACATTCCCAGCACGCCGGCCAGCTTCACGTCGCCGAATCCCATGCCCGCCGGATAGGCGAACCGGACCGCGAAGTAGAAGGCCCAGAGCAACGCGCCTCCGGCCAGCACGCGCCAGAAGACACCGCCGTCGTGGCCGGCAAGCGAGGCGGCGAGCAGCAGCACCGCGGAGACGGCATAGGCCGGAAACACGATGCGGTTCGGCAACCGGTGCGTGCGCAGATCGATCCAGCTCAACCCAGTCCCGACGACCAGCAGATACCCTCCGGCGGCCAGCAGCATCCAGAATGCGAGCGTATGGTCGTGCCACAGCAGCACCAATTCCTCGACCATGGACCCAACCTACTGCACGCCGGGCCGGAGGCGTGACCCGGCGGCTACACTGTGGATATGAACGGCGGGAGCGTGCTGAGACCCGGCGACGCGGCCGGCAATGCGGAAATCTTTAGGTGCCTATGCCGGTCCTCTCCGTGGAAGTGGAACTCGCTGCGGTTTGAACTGCGCGCCGTCAATCCAGACGCGCCGGAGGGGGATCCGTCTGCCGGCATGCTGCGTGCTTGGACCCGCCGCCCGGGCGCCCTCCGGGTGGAGTCGGGCGACGGCCAGCTGCTCTACAGCACTACGGGCATCAACGACTCGCGCGACGGTTTCTACGTCAGCGCCACACGCAAGTCGTGGCTGCTGCCGCCGCATCTGGTCACGCCAGTGTTCAATGGCATTGATCTGGTCCGCCGCCGGCCCGAGGCCGCTTACGGGGAACCGATCTTCGGCAACGGACGCTGGTCGGCAATGCTGGATCCGGTTGAGCTGGCCGGCAGCGCTCCGGTGGCGTATGAAGCTCCCTTCGCCAACCCGGTTGAAATCCATGAACTGAGCGAAACCGAACACGGGGGCCGCCAGGTGCTGGAGGCCATCGTCTCGCCCAACCTCACGTATCGACCGTACGACGCCGGCCATCCGCTGCTTCTGAAAGGCCGTACTCGAGTGCGGATCGACTGGAGGACTGGTGTTTGCGCATTCGCCGTCGCCCTGGACGGGCCGCAGCAAGGACGCGGGCATTCGCTGACCATCCTGGGAGTGGATGAGTACATGCTTGACGACCTGTTCCTGGAGGTCAGCATGAACCTCACCGATGTGCGCGAGCACATTCCCTGGCCCGTCCGGCCCTACCCGGCCTGAGCGCTTGCCCCTGGCTGGACCGGGCCCTGGCTTTGGGGGGACGAGGGCCAGGGCCCGGCCGCGTGGGCCCCGGCCGATCTGCGGCTGCCGCGCAGGCTTGGCCTGCGCTGCACCGCAAGCCTCAGGTGCCACGGTTAAAGAATCGCGGCGAGTCCTTGGGAAAACCCGGTGCTGGGCAGCCACCCCCTCAAATTGGGGGTAGGGACTCCCCCACTAGGGGCTGTCCCGCCGAGACGCTGCCAGCACACGATGGTTGTGCACTCATTGGGGGGTGCATCCTACGAGGGGGAATCGTGGAGCAATTGGGTGGACGGGCCATGCCCGTTTCGGTTCAAATGATTGGAAATTTACGCATTTCGCGCGGGAATACCGTACTGACGGCCGAGAAGCTGGGCGGACCAAAACCGCGCCAAGTATTGGAAATCCTGCTGTTGAATGTCGGCTCGGCGATGTCCAAAGACCGGCTGGTGGACATGTTGTGGGGCGGTCGGGCACCAGGCGAAGCCTTGGCTACCTTGGAAAGCTACGTCAGCATTCTGCGCCGCAATCTGCAGCCTGGCTGCGCCAAGTCCGGACCGCTGCGCACCGCCAATGGCGGCTACATGATCGACCGGGAGTTGGTCGACGTCGATGTGTACCGGTTCCAACAGTTGCTCCGGGCCGCCGAATTCGCCGCTCCGGCCGACGCGTATCCGTTGTTGACCGATGCGCTCTCGCTTGCTTCCGGGCCGTTGCTCGGCGACGAGCTGACTCCGGAGTGGGCGGAGGAAGCCCGCGCCGCGCACGCAGAGATGGTGCTGCACGCGCAACTGTTGGCCGCGGAGGCAGCGTTGACTTTGCGTCGGCCCGACGAGGCTGTGCTCTGGGCCCAGCGCTGCATTGCCGCCGCTCCGCTCAACGAAGCGGCCTGGGCCGCCCTCATCATCGGGCTGGAACAATGCGACCGCCACGCCGACGGGCTGCAGGCCTACGATCGGTGCCGGCGCCTGTTCAATGACGAACTCGGCTGTTCCCCGGGTCCTGCCCTGCAGGAGGTGTACGGCCGGCTGCTGCACGCCACGGCCGAGTCCGGCCTTTCGGAGGTGCTGGCTGCGCTGCTGGTGCTCAACGAACGGCTGGCGCCAGGGGCCACCCGCACGCAGATGGCGCACCGAAGGGCTTCCGTTCCGGTCGAATCGCACTATGTGGCAGCCGGTGACATCGTTAAAACCTTCCTGACCAAGGCGCTCATGGCCAGCTGATCCCCACGAGGCCGTCAGAGGCATGGACTGTGAAAGTATGTACAACCTTTCACGGTCCATGCATACTCATAGTGGGGTCAAGTCCTTAGTGTCTTGAGTTGGGGAAAAATGAGCTCTTTGGGGATTGAGCATGAACTCCGCGTTGCCGTGGTGGACGATCACACTACCTTCGCGGAGCTGTTGTCTGATGCGCTGGGCAGGGAACCGGACCTGATCAATGTCGGCAACGCCGCCGGGGTCGGCGAAGCCGTTGCCCTGTGCCGGCGGTCCAAGCCCGACGTGGTGGTCATGGACTACCACCTGCCCGACGGCGATGGGCTGGAGGCCGCCGAACAGATCCTCGCGGCCGCCCCGGATACGCGGATCATCCTGCTGACCGGCAACCCGTCGCCCGATGTCCTCGCCCGTGCCGCTGGATCGGGCTTGTGCGGATTCCTGCCCAAGGACGGGTCGCTATCCACCCTGCTGGAGAGCATCCGGCACGCCACGATCGGCAGCATGGTGGTCTATCCCGCCATCCTCAGCCAGAACCGTCGCCCGCAGGCCGCCCGAACACCGGGTTCCCCGGCTCTCACCGAACGTGAGCGCCAGGTGCTGGCCCTGATGGCCGCCGGGTACGACGTTCGCACCAATTCACGGACGCTGGGCATCTCCACGCACACCTGCCGTGGCTATGTGAAATCGATCCTGGCCAAGCTCGGCGCCCATTCGCAGCTGGAAGCCGTCGCCACGGCACAACGGCTGGAACTGCTGGGCGCCGGCCATGAGCGTTGACCTGGCCACCCGCATCCGGCGCAGGGTTCTCCCCGACGCGCGGACGGAAGAGAACGGGCGGACAGGCTCGGAAATTCAGGCGGCCCTGCGGCGCTTCGCACTGTCCGGACTGGCAGCCTTGATCATTGTTGCGGTTCCCGTGGCGGTCGTCGCCCGTTCCCTGGCCGTGGACCAAGCGCTGGCACACGTCGCCGAGCGCACCAAAATGATGGTTGAGCATGAATTCGCACCGGTCGTGACGGATGCGCTGCTGGCCGGTGATGCCGCCGCCGTGGCCAAGCTGGACAACGAAGTTGACCCGCTGATCCGCGACGGCCACGTCTTTCGGTTAAAAATTTGGGATGTGGACGGGACCATTCTCTACTCGGATGTTGATGCGCTGGTCGGACAGCAGTTCGACTTTCCAGCCAGCCTCGCGGCCCAGCTGCAGGGCGGGGCTCCTGTCTCCGTGTTGGGAACCCCGGGACGGGAGGACAACATCTTTGAGCTGGACCACGGTGAATTCGTCGAAGTCTATGTTCAGGCAAAGGGCGGCAACGGCAGCGACTACATCTTCGAGTTGTACTACCCGCCGGATGAGATCAAGCGCATGGAGGACGAAATGCTGGGCGTCCTGCCCGTCGTCCTGGTAGCGCTGGCGCTGCTGCAACTGCTCCAACTGGCTCCGGGGATCCGAATGGCCCGCCGCCTGCAAAAAGACGGTGAGGACCGCCGGCGGTTGCTCCAACAGTCGATCACAGCCTCTGACCATGAACGGCAGAGGCTGGCCCGCGCCCTGCATGACGATGTCATCCAGGATCTGGCCGCCTTGTCCTACAGCTTGGAATCGCGCGAACAGCAGCGGACAAAGCCAGACCACGACTTCCAGGCGCTGGCGAAGAACATTGTCCAAGGCAGCATTGCCACGCTGCGCCGGATCACCGTGGCCCTGTATCCGCCCGACCTCTCGGCCGAGCGGCTGCCGGTCGCGCTGGATGGTTTGGGCGACCTGGTTCGCAAACACGGGTCGGACTGGCAGCTGGAAATCGATGCCTCCGCCCCTGCGGCCATCGTCCAACCTGCCCTGCTCTACCGCGTCGCACGGGAGGCAGTCACCAACGCCGCCAAGCATGCCCGGGCCCGACTGGTCCAGGTATCGCTGACCGATGGGGGCGACTTCGTGCTTTTGGAAATTGTCGACGACGGCGACGGCTTCAGTCCGGCCGATGCACAGCGGGACGGCCACCTCGGCCTGCGTATCCTGCGCGATACCGTGCACGATGCTGGCGGCACCCTGCAGATCGAATCCGCCCCGGGTGCCGGAACCCGGGTTGCCGTGAACCTTCCGTCCGTCGGCGCCTAAGCGCCGCACGCACAAAGAAGCCGGCCGCCATGCGGCAGCCAGCTTCCCCGTGGAAAAGGCTGCCTAGATCTCCGCGCCCTCCAACAGCTCGGTCACCAGGGCTGCGATGGGCGAGCGCTCGGACCGGGTCAGCGTCACATGGCCAAAGAGCGGATGGCCCTTGAGCGTCTCCACAACGGCCGCGATACCGTCGTGCCGGCCCACCCGCAAATTGTCCCGCTGCGCCACGTCATGGGTCAGGACGATCTTGGAGTTCTGGCCGATCCGGCTCATCACCGTGAGCAAGACGTTCTTCTCCAGCGACTGCGCCTCGTCCACGATCACGAAGGAGTCATGCAGCGAGCGGCCGCGGATATGGGTCAGCGGGAGCACCTCCAGCATGCCGCGGTCCATGACTTCCTCGACCACCTCCGTGGAGACCAGCGCGCCGAGCGTGTCGAACACCGCCTGCGCCCACGGATTCATCTTTTCCGATTCGGAACCCGGCAGGTATCCCAATTCCTGGCCGCCAACGGCATACAGCGGCCGGAACACCACGACCTTGCGATGCTCCCGCCGCTCCAGCACCGCTTCCAGTCCGGCACAGAGCGCCAGCGCGGACTTTCCGGTTCCGGCCCGGCCGCCGAGTGAAACGATCCCCACCTCGGGGTCCATCAGCAGGTCGATTGCCAGCCGTTGCTCTGCGGAACGTCCGTGCAGGCCGAACACGTCCCGGTCGCCCTTGACCAGCCGTACCTGTTTGTCCGCGCCCACCCGGCCGAGCGCGGAACCGCGGCTGGAGAGCAGCACCAGGCCGGTATTGGCGGGCATCTCCGCTGCCGCCGGAATGAAAACCGGCTCATGGCCGTACAGCGTGTTAACTTCGTCGTCGGCCACATCCAGCTCGGCCACGCCGGTCCAGCCCGAATCCTTGACCAGTTCGTTGCGGTACTCATCGGCCTGGAGTCCCATCGCGGACGCCTTCACCCGCATCGGCAGGTCCTTGGAGACAACCGTGACGTTGCAGCCCTCATCGGCAAGGTTTTTGGCCACCGCCAGGATCCGGCTGTCGATGTCGATGCCGCGGAACCCGGCGGGCAACACATCGGGTGAGATGTGGTTGAGTTCCACCCGCAGCGTGCCGCCCTCCGCGCCCAGCGGGATGGCGTGGTTCAGGCCGCCGTGCTGCACGCGCAGGTCGTCCAGCAGCCGCAATGCCTGGCGCGCAAAGTAGCCCAGCTCCGGATCGTGCCGCTTGCCCTCCAACTCGGTGATCACCACCACCGGCAGGATCACTTCGTGCTCGGCGAACCGCAGCAGTGCCCGAGGATCGGAGAGCAGCACGGAGGTGTCCAGGACGTACGACGCACGTGCTGTTTCCGGTTCCCCGGCGGAAACAGCACGACCGGCCGAGGTGGCAGCTGCGGGCTGCTTCCTGGGTCCGGTCGTGGCGGTGAGACTCTGGTTCTTGGTGGCTGTCATGCTTGCTCCCGTCCGGAGCGCGGCGGCTCCGACTGATGTGAAGCGGGGCGCGGACGGTAAGGCCACCAGGCCGGAACCGGCCTCCCCCGATGCAGCTGTCGCTCTGCGCATCAAACTGGTGGCCTCCCGATCAATCTGCGGACTGCTGACTGATGGTTCCAAATTACGCTGTTGTAATTCGCCAGCACAAGAGCCCGGACCAAGGCGTTTCAGCAAATTTCGGATGAACGAACGACGTCGATGCGCCCCTTGCTCCTGCGGCGCGCCTTAGGCGCCGAAGCGGCGCTGCCGGCTGGCATAATCGCGCAACGCCCGCAGGAAATCGAGGCGCCGGAAGTCCGGCCACAACGCCTCGCAAAAGTAGTACTCGCTGTAGGCGCTCTGCCACATCAGGAAGCCGGAGAGCCGCTGTTCCCCGGAGGTCCTGATCACCAGGTCCGGATCCGGTTGGCCGCTGGTATAGAGGTATTGGGAAATATCGTCAACGGTCAGTGTCCCCGCTACCTCCGCCAGGCTCTTGCCGTCGGCCTCAGCGTGGCGCAGCAGGCCCTTGACCGCGTCGACAATCTCCCGGCGGCCGCCGTAGCCCACCGCCACATTGACATGGACCCCCTCCACGCCAGCGGTCTGTTCCCCCAAGCTGCGGAGCTTGGCGGCGAGGTCCGCCGGTAGGGTTTCCAGCGCACCGACCGGATGGACGCGCACGTTCTTGCCCTCGCCCAACCGGTCCAGGGTATTGCCGATGACACCCAGCAACTCGCGCAGTTCGTCTTCGGACCGGCCCATGTTGTCCGTGGACAGCATGTAGAGCGTCACCACTTTGATGCCCAGGTCCCCGCACCAGCCGAGAAATTCGAGAATCTTGTCCGCCCCGGCTTGATGCCCTTCCCTGGTCGGCGCTCCGGCCAGTTTCGCCCAGCGCCTGTTGCCGTCCACCACCACGCCAATGTGGCCGGGGATGCGGCCGGGGACCAGCGAACGCTGCAGACGGCGCTCATAGAGGCGGTAGAGGACGCCGGGAAGAGACACAGCACTCTGCCTTCCTGATCGCCCATTCACGACTTTGAATTCTATCCTCCCGGCCGGCCGGTCCCGTACACAGCCCTTGTTACCGACCAGTAACAAGGGCTGCGCTGCCGCTAGAATATCCGCATGAGTGAACACCGTGCTGCTGCCGGGCCGGCAGGATCCCGGCGCGAAAATAACGGCTCGACCGCACGGACAGAAGCGACCGACGGACCGGTTGAACGGGCCGTGGAGCAGGTCGCGGACGCTCTGAATATCAAGCCGAAGTTCCGCGGCTGGCTGCATACGGGGGCCACTCCCCTGGCCTTGGCGGCCGGCATTGTCCTTGTGGCCCTTGCGCCCACCGCCGCCGCTAAGTGGACCTGCGCAGTCTACGCCGTGACCGGGCTGCTCCTCTTCGGCGTCAGTGCCGTCTACCACCGCGGCAACTGGAGCCCGCCGGTCAAGCTGCTGCTTAAGCGCCTGGACCATACCAACATCATGCTGGTCATTGCCGGCACCTATACGCCGCTGGCCTGGGCGCTGCTGGAACCGTCGAAGGCCACGCTGCTGCTTTGGCTGATCTGGGCCGGCGCCATCGCCGGCGTCGGCTTCCGGGTGCTCTGGCCGCACGCCCCGCGGTGGCTTTACGTCCCGATCTACTGCGCGCTAGGACTCGCGGCGTTGTTCTACTTGCCCGACTTCTTCGCCGCCAGCGTCCCCGCTGCAGTACTGATCTGCGCGGGTGGCGCCTTCTATATCGCCGGCGCAGTCGTTTACGGGATCAAGCGGCCGAACTTCTCAGTTGCATGGTTCGGTTTTCACGAGTTGTTCCATGCCTTCACCGTCGTGGCTTTTGCCTGCCACTACATCGCCATTATGATCGCGGTGCTTGGCACCGCCGGCTGAGGCCCGCGCCGGCTGACGGGGGCGTTTCCCGCTTTAGTTCCCAGCCGCGCCCAGCTCCGCCAGCAGGGCAGCGGCCGTTGCCACCGGGCGGCGACACACCATCCCGCGGCAGACGTAGGCCAGCGCACCGTCCGCCGGGACGGGCTTGTCCGCCACAAGCGGTGCCGCATCTTCCTGTGCGGTGCCAGACGCGCGACGGGCGACGACGATACCCGGGCTGCCGCTTGCGCGTGCCGCGGCAATCAGCGCCGCGGCTGCTCCCGGGTTCCCGGTGACCGCCAGTTCGACCGGCCCGGCCGCGAGTGCCTGCGCAGCGGCCAGCCCCCACCCGGCGGCCCGTGGCGCCCGGGCGGCAATCCGGCCCAGATAACCGAGTAACCTGCCCGCCAGCTGGCGGTGCCGCACGGAACCGCTGTAGCACGCATACGTGGCCAGCACACCGGCGAAGAGGCTGGTGCCGCTGGGCGTGGCGCTCTCCAGCGGGTCAGCCGGTGGAACGGCGCCGGCGGCAGCAGCAACCTGTGCTGCCGGGACAGCCTGGTCGCTGAGCGTTCCATCCCGCAGGAACACCGCCTCCGCCCGCAGCACCAGCCCTTCTGCGGCACGGTACCAGCGGCTGTCACCGGTGGCCGCGTACAGCGCGAACAATCCCTCCGCACCGCCGGCGTAGTCCTCCAGCAATCCCTCGAAGCGCTGCGCTGAACCGTCGTGCGAAACGCGGGCCAGCCGGCCGCTGCCATCCAGATGCACGGACAGCAGGTAGTCGGCTGCAGCCACGGCCGCCGCGGTGAGCTCCGCCCGGCCCAGCAGTTCTCCTGCTTCGGCCAGCCCGGCTACCGCCAAACCGTTCCAGCCGGCCACAACCTTTTCGTCGCGTGCCGGCTGCGCCCGCTGCTGCCGGGCCGCAAGCAGTACCGGGCGCAACGCCGCCCAGCGTTGCTGTTCGTCGGGTTCCAACGTCCGCCCCGGATACAGCGTCGACCCGGTGGCAGTGACGTTCCCTCGCTCTCCCACGCTCATCACGGACGCCACCCAGCCGCCGTCGTCGGCTCCGAGCACCTCGCGCAGCTCGGCGGGCGACCACAGGTAGGTGGCACCTTCGTGGTGGACGCCATCGACGACGGTGTCCGCATCCAGCGAGGAAGCGATGCCGCCGTGGGGCAACTGCAGCCGGTCCACCAACCACTCTGCGGTCCCTGCCGCGACCGCGCAGCCCAGGTCCCGGTCCGCCCCCGCCGGGGACTGCACGGCCCATTGGGCGTAGACGCGCAGCAACTGGACGTTGTCGTAAAGCATTTTTTCGAAGTGCGGCACCGACCACCGCCGGTCCACCGTGTAACGGGCAAAGCCGCCCTCAAGCTGGTCGTACAACGCGGACCCCGCCATCGCCGACAAGGTTCGGGCGGACAACCCGGCGGCCTGCTGCGCTGAGTCGGACCGGGACGCCCCGGCATGCCGGAGCAGAAAGTGCAGCACGGCCGACGGCGGGAATTTCGGCGCCCCGCCAAAACCTCCGAAGACTGTGTCTTCCTGACCCGACAACACCTCGACGGCTTCTTCGAGGACAGCTTCGTCGGTTTCTCCGTCTTCGCCGGACGGCAGGTGCACCGGTCCCCGCTCAACCGCCGGACTGCCGGGCGGCAGCGGCAGCACACCGCCGGGCACCACCGAGAGGTCGCCGAGAAGCCCGCGGTTCGCTTCCCCGGCCTGCGCCAGCGCTTGCGCCACCGACACAGCGGTTGTCTCGACGGCCCCGCGGCGCTGCTCCCAGGCCTCATGCACCGCTTGAAGCACCTGGCGGAACGACGGCTGGCCCGGCAGCGGCCGCGGCGGAAAGTACGTGCCGGCGTAAAAGGCCCTGCCATCCGGCAGCGTGAACACGCTCATCGGCCAGCCGCCCTGCCCGGTCATCAGCTGCGTGGCTGCCATGTAGATGCTGTCCACATCCGGACGCTCTTCCCGGTCCACCTTGACCGGGATGAAGTGTTCGTTCAAGTACTCCGCGGCGGCTTGGTCCTCAAAGGATTCGCCCGCCATCACGTGGCACCAATGGCACGCGGCGTAGCCCACCGAAACAAAAACAGGCACGTCGCGCAGACGTGCCTGTTCGAAGGCCTGATCGCCGAAAGGCCACCAGTCCACGGGATTTCCGGCGTGCTGGCGCAGGTAGGCCGAGGCCTCGGTGCGCAGTCGGCCGGCCACGGTCAGTCGCCGCGGTCCGGGCGGCGTGGGCCGCCACCGGGTTCGTTCGTTCTGCCGGTCGCCGGCGCCTCGCCTTCGGCGTCGTGATCCGTTCCGCCGCCTGCAGAGCCTGCCTGTCCGGACGAGCCGGGACCGGTTTCCCGAACACCGGCGTTAACGTTTTCTTCCAGTTGCGAGCGGTAGCGGACCCGTCGGATGCGCCGGGTCATGTCCCAGACCAAGACGATCACCACGGCCGCCAGAGCAAAGGTAAAGAAGAAGCCCCAGGGCCCGGGCGTAACCTGGTTTGGGTCGAGTCCGGGCCGGAGGGTGGGCTCGCCGGCACCGGCGGCGACGGCGGCAAGGATCTGGATCAGGGGCAAATTTCGTCTCTTTCTGGGTGCGTCCGGGACGCGAGGCTCCGGCGCTGGTTGGCTGCAGCTCTATCTTATGCCCGCGAAGAAATCCGTTTCAGGAACACTGGTCTCCACCCGTGCATGGATCAGCGAGAAATCCTCCCACGGCCAGACCGTCCGCTGCATCTCCTCCGAGACGGCGAAGAAGAATCCGGTGGGCTCCACCTGGGTCCGGTGCGAGAGCAGCGCGCGGTCACGGTGGCGGAAAAAGTCGCCGCAGTCGATCTGTGTGGTGGTGCGGTGGTTGGGCATCGGCGGCTGGTGGCCCTCGGCGTCTGCCTCGAGCCACGCCGCGATCCGCGCGGCGTAGGGCGACTGCAGCCCTGCTTCCTCCAAAGCAAAGTGGAGTGCGCGGAACCGCTCCGGATTGAATGCGCGATCGTAGTAGAGCTTCAGCGGCTCCCAAGCGCTGCCCGCCTCCGGATACCGCTCGGGGTCGCCGGCGGCATGGTACGCCTCCACCGCCACCTTGTGCGCCATGATGTGGTCGGGGTGCGGATAGCCGCCGTTCTCGTCGTAACTGATCACCACATGAGGCCGGAACTCGCGCACCAGTTTGACCAGCGGAGCGGCGGCCCGTTCCAGCGGGAGCGTGGCGAAGCTGCCGAACGGCAGCGGTGGCAGCGGGTCCCCCTCCGGCAAGCCGGAATCTGCGAACCCCAACCAGCGCTGCTGGATACCCAGCTCGGCCGCAGCCTGAGCCATCTCCAGCCGCCGGATCCCGGCAAGGTCCCGGTGCGCCTGGGGATCCGTGGCCGCCTCGGCATTGAGAATGTCCCCGCGTTCTCCACCCGTGCAGGTCGCTACCATCACCTGGACGCCCTCGGCGGCGTAGCGCGCCATCGACGCCGCACCCTTGCTGGATTCGTCGTCGGGATGGGCATGGACCGCCAGCAGGCGCAGTCCGTCACTCTGCGCTGGCTGGGCTGCATCGAAGCTCACGTGGGCTGCTCCTGGGAAATCTGGCGTGGGCGGGAGGATAAACTTGAGGGCGTGAGCACCGCAGGCCCCCGTACTCCTCAGACTTCCTCCAGCTTAACTGTTTCCAACCGTTACGGCACACCGCGGCGATCGCTGTCCCGCCGCGCCAAACTTGCGCTGGCTGGAGGCGCCCTCGGAGTCGCCGTTGTCGGCGCTGGCTTTTTCGCCCTCAGCCAAAGCGGCCCACAGATTGAGAGCAAGGACGTTGGCTTTGCCGTGGCCGACGCAGGACACATGACCGTGGATTTCCAACTCACCAAGGATCCCGGGGCCACCGTCCAGTGCGCCGTCAAGGCCCTGAACGACAATTACGCCGTCGTAGGCTGGAAGGTCGCAACGATCGGTCCCGCCGATGAAGCCACCAACGGGACCACATCGCACCGCGTCCAGCTCCGGACCGAGTCCATGGCTGTCTCCGGCGGTGTGGACAGTTGCTGGGCCGAGGACGCCAACAGCTGACGCAGCAGTCGCCGTGGGACTGCGCCCATCCGCCCGACCGGACCGGGCCGCGCCTTCCCCGGAACCGAGGGGAAAACATCCTTTGCATCCGAGTTATTGGGAAAACCGGCGGCGCCTGACTACAATTGAGCAAATACATTCCACCCCGCCTAGCTGGTGAACTGGGACATCCCAGAACGAAATGGTTCACCAACACGGCGGGGTCTTTGCATCAAGTGGCCGCCGGCATGGCGGCCTTTTGTGCAAAGTGCCACCGTGCCGGAACCGCGTCCAGCGGTTTCGGCAGCAACTAAGGAGAACTACGTGTCCACTTCCAGCGCACCTGTCGCCTGGCTCACTCAGGAAGCCTACGACCGCCTGAAGGCTGAACTGGATCACCTTTCAGGCCCCGGCCGGGCAGAGATCGTTGACCGCATTGAACAGGCCCGCTCCGAAGGGGATCTTAAGGAGAACGGTGGCTACCATGCCGCCAAGGAAGAGCAGGGCAAGGCCGAAGCCCGGATCCGCCAGCTCACCGATCTGCTGCGGAACGCCCATGTGGGTGAAGCGCCGGCAGACGACGGCGTCGTCGAGCCAGGCATGGTCATCGAGGCAAAGATCGCCGGCGATGCGGAGCGTTTCCTGCTGGGCAGCCGTGAAGTTGCCGGGGAATCGGACCTGGACGTGTACAGCGAGAAGTCCCCGCTCGGCGCGGCCATCCACGGCCTGCGGGTGGGAGAATCCACGACGTACGCTGCCCCGAACGGCAAGCAGATCTCGGTGGAAATCATCTCGGCCACGCCTTACACCGGCTGATCACGCACAGCGCTGACGGCGAAGGCGGGTTCCTGCGGGAACCCGCCTTCGCCGTATCTACTGCGCTGGCCGGCTTGCAAGTCCGCAACGGCAGCCGGGGCGGTCAGCCGAGGTAAGGCCTGCGTCTGCGCAGCAGCACAGCGGCGACCACTCCGCCGGCTGCCCCAAAAAGGTGCGCCTGCCAGGAAATGCCGGGCATCGCCGTCGGCAGCAAGCCCCACAGTACCGAGCCGTAGAAAACGAAGATGACCGCCGCCAGCAGGATCTGCCGCCAGCTGTGGTTGTAAAAGCCGCGGACCAGCAGGTAGGCCAGCAGCCCGAAGACCACGCCCGAGGCGCCGATCGTCAGTCCGGCACCCGTCAGCCAGACGCCTATCCCCGAGGCCAGCCAACTGCACGCGAGCACCACCAGGAACCGCCGGATTCCTTCCAGCAGCGTCAGGAACGCGAGGACCAGCAGCGGGAGCGTGTTGCTCAACAGGTGGCCGGTATCTGCATGCAGCAGCGGGGCGAACAGCACACCGTCGAGCCCGTCCACCTGTCGAGGCGCAATCCCCAGCAGCAGGCTGAAGTAGCCGCCGGCAGCCACGTTGACCAGGAAGACCACCCAGAGCAGCACCGCAAAAACCCCAGCTCCAGCCAGGGCTTGGGCGGGGCGCAGGGCACGGCTGCCGGGCATGGGTCAGTGCACGACGACGGGCTGGAAGCCCTCGCCGCGGAGGCTGCCAAGCACCTGTTCGCAGTGCTCGTGCCCCTTGGTCTCGATGTCAATGGTGATGGCGACGTCGCCCATGCTGATGGAGCCGCCGATCCTTGTGTGGTCCACGCGGGTGACGTTGGCGTCCGATTCCGCGATGATCCGCGAAATCTGGGCCAGTGAACCGGGCCGATCATCGAGCATGATCCGAACGGACATGAAACGGCCGGAGGCATACAGGCCGCGCTGGATGACCTTCAGCATCAACATGGGATCGATATTTCCACCGGAAAGGATCACCGCCGTGGTTCCGGGATTCGGGATGACGCCTTCCATCAGCGCGGCCACGCCGACGGCGCCGGCCGGTTCGACCACCAGCTTGGACCGCTCGATCAAGAAGATCAACGCGCGGGCCAGGGCGTCTTCGCTGACGGTGACCACGTCGTCGACCAGTTCCCTGATAATCGAAAACGGCAGCTGCCCGGGACGGCCTACGGCGATGCCGTCGGCCATGGTGGACACCTTCTGCAGCGGCACCAGCGCGTCGGCGGCCAGCGACGGCGGATAGGCCGCCGCATTTTCCGCCTGCACCCCAATGACCTTAATTTCCCGGCCCAGCTCCTTGGCCCTGGTCTTGACCGCGGTGGCCACTCCGGCCAGCAGCCCGCCGCCGCCGACGCCCATCACGATGGTGTCCACGTTGGGAACTTGTTCCAAGATCTCCAGTCCGAGCGTGCCCTGGCCGGCGATAATGTCCGGGCTGTCGAAAGGGTGAACGAACACGGCGCCGGTTTCCTCGGCGAAGCGTTTGGCTTCGGCGAGTGCTTCGTCCACGTTGTGGCCGTGCAGGACCACTTCGGCGCCATGGCCTCGGGTGGCGGCCAGCTTGGGCAGGGCTACTCCCATAGGCATGAAGATCCGCGCCTTGATTCCCAGCCGAGCCGCAGCCACGGCGACGCCCTGGGCGTGGTTTCCGGCGGAGGCGGCGACGACCCCGCGTGCCTTCTCCTCGTCTGTCAGCGCGGCCATGCGCACGTAGGCGCCGCGGACCTTGAAGGAACCGGCGCGCTGCAAATTCTCACATTTAAAGAAGACATCGGAACCCACCATCCGGCCCAGCGCGCGGGATTGTTCAATCGGTGTCTTGGCGATGACCCCATCAAGGACCTTCCGCGCTGCCTGGATGTCATCAAGCGTGACGGGTAGTTGGGTGGTGGCTGTCACTTGTCGGACTCTTTTCTGCGCAGCTGGACGCGGCGTCGGCGGACGGATTCCTGTTCTGAGGCCTCGGGCGGGTTGCCTGGACCGGTCGAAGCCAGCGCCGGTTCAGGCGCCATGTAGGGCTCTTCCACGGGAGGAGGCGCCCCCAGTGCTTGGTCTGTTTCCCACCCCCGGGCGGCGATGTATCTGACGACGGAATTGAGGATCGCAAGCAAAGGGACCGCAAACAGTGCGCCGGCGATTCCGGCGACCATCGAGCCGCCCGCCACCGCAAGCACAACTGCCAGCGGATGCAGCGACACGGCTTTACCCATGACCAGTGGCTGCAGCACATGCCCCTCAAGCTGCTGCACGCCAAGCACAATGGCGAGCATGATGAGTGCGTTGACCCAGCCGTTGGCCACCAGGGCCAGGAGCACGGCGACGAACCCGGTCACCAGCGCACCGATGATCGGGATGAACGAGCCAAGGAAGACCAGCACGCCGAGCGGCAGCGCCAGCGGCACACCGATAATGGCCGCGCCGGCACCAATACCGACCGCGTCGACGAAGGCAACGAACATTTGGACCCGGATGTACTGCACCATCGACGTCCAGCCCTTGCGGCCTGCACCGTTGCCCGCCGCCCGGGCCTTCTTGGGCAGCAGGCCCACCAAGAAACGCCAGATTCGGTCGCCGTCGTGAAGGAAGAAGATCAGCGCGAAGATGGTCAGCAGCAGGCCGGTGAACAGGTGCCCGGCGGTGGACCCCACGCTCAGGGCGCTGGAAAAGATGGCACTGCTGTTGCTCTGCAGCTGCTGCAAGCCTTCGTTCAGGTAGGAGTTGAGTTGCTCGTTGGTCAGGCGGAGCGGCCCGTCGGTCAGCCAGCCTTGGACCTGGCCGATACCTTGCAGCACCTGGTCCCACAGTTCGCTGAAACCGATGTAGAGCTGGCGGCCAACCAGCGAGAGAGCGCCACCGATCAACCCGAGGAAACCGAGAATGGTGATGGCGACGGCGAGGCTCTTGGGCACCTTGGCCTTGCGCAGGAACCGGACCACGGGAGAAATCAGGGCGGCGATCAGGGCCGCGACCATCAGCGGGATGATGAGCAGCGAGACGAAGCTGAGCAGCCAGACCAAGAGTCCGCCGACGACCAGGATCAGGCCCACCCGCCAGGCCCACGCCGCGCTGATGCGCAACGCATAGGGCACGTCCTCGCGGACGTGGTGCCGGGTGTCGGTGCCCGCCGTTCTTGCCGCCGGCAGCAGACGGTTTTCGGGGAATGGCCGGTTCATAAAGCCAATAGTTTCATATTGTCACCCAGACATGTGTTCAGTGAAGCCGCGCCGTAATCCCCCAGCTGCCGCCGAACGAACCGCCGGGTTGCAGCCATGCCAGCCCGATGCCGGAATTGAAGCTGTCCGCTGGCGCCGTCATCGGTTCTACCGCCACGGCGCACGCCCGGCCCGGATACTTTGAGGTGACAAAGACATGCACGTATTGGAATGCTTCTGCCTGCCACAGCCCGACCATCGACCCGCTATCCGAAGACAAGGTGCTCACCACCCGGCCGTCGGGCCCGGCGGACAGTCCGGTGTAGGCCCGGTCCATCGCCAGCTCCGCCAACCGGGCGCCTTGTCGGAGATCGGTATGCTCGTCCACCGGAGCATCCGCCGTTGGAATCTTGGTCTGCGGATCCGCCGGAAAGAACCGTGCAGCGGGCACAGTCAACGTCAGCCGGTCGGCAGGTTCGTCCCCCAACCGCAGGAAAGGATGGGCGCCCAGCGCCACTGGTGCCGCCGCACCGGACAGGTTCAGCAACTGCTGCCGCACAGTCAGATCGCCGGCTTCGTCCAAGGAGTACTCCGCATGATGACTGAGCCGGAAGGGATACCCGTGCTGCGGGAAGATCTCCGCCCGCAGTACCACCCTGGACTCGCTGCATTCAACGAGCCGGTAGCCGGTATTGCGGAGCAGTCCGTGGATGGCATGACCGCGGGCCGGCTCCGTGATGTCCAGCTGCTGGACGGTGCCGTCAAGAGTCCAGCTGCCTTCGGCCACCCGATTGGGCCACGGCGCTAACAGGATGCCGCAGGCCGAGGGCGGGATCCGATCGTCGTCGTAGGTTTCGGTCAGCTGCACACCGTGCTTTTCGAAGAGCCGCAGGCTGCCGGCGAGCTCGGTAATCACGGCACGCGACCCGGCACGCCGCAGTTCAAACTGTTCTCCGGTGGCTGCTTCGGTGCGCTCGCGCGTCATAAGTTACACCGTACCGGGTGCCGCTTAAACAACCGACCCCGGCACTAGGCCGGGGTCGGGTGGAAGAGCAGCAGAATTATTCGTCGCCGCGCAGGATGGCGAGCAGGCGCAGGATCTCCACGTACAGCCAAATCAAGGTCACAGTCAGGCCGAAGGCCGCCGTCCAGGAGTACTTGCGGTCCGCGCCCTGCTTTACGCCTTGCTCGATCGAGGTGAAGTCGACGATCAGCGAGAAGGCAGCCAGGCCGATGGCGAACAACCCGATGAGGACACCCAGCGGGATGCCCATGATTTCGGTGCCGCGCATGCCCCACTGGTTATCCAGCACGCCGAACCACATCAGGCCCAGATTCACCAGCGAGAAGAGTGCGTAGCCCATCAGCGCGATCATGAAGAAGCGCATCGCCTTCGGGGTGGCACGGACCTTGCCGCTCTTGAACAGGGCCAAGGTGACGGCGAAGACGCACACGGTGCCCAGCACGGCCTGCGGGGCGACACCCGGGTACATTCCGTCGATGACCATGGACAGCCCGCCGACGAACAAACCTTCGGCAGCTGCGTAGGCGAGGATCAGCCCCTTGGACGGTTCCTTCTTGAAGGCGTTGACCAGGCCGAGAACCAGCCCGACAACCATGCCCGGGATCATCAGGATCGGGAACATCCAGCCAATGGCACCGCCTACGACCACCAGGGACAGGCAAGCGAGTGTCTTGAAGATGACGTCGTCGTACGTCATCCGGCCGGTCTGGGCGGGGCCCGCAGACGGCTGGTTGTACAGGTCCTGCAGTTGCTGGCTGGTCAGTTGCGTCTGTCCGGCCAGTGCGGTTGAACCGGCTGCGGCAGAACCAGCGGGTGAACCGCGGAACACCTTCGGGTTGTTGAAAACCGGATTTCCTCCGATTGCCATCTTGTTGTCCTCCATCGTCAGGGGGCGAGCTATTGATTACACTACCAATGCCAACGATCGGCGCGGCGGAAAATTCCACAACGTGCCGAGGAACTCTTCCGTGCCTAGCTCTGTGGCAGGAAGCGGCGGCTCCGGGCGGAGCCCGCCGCGGGTAGAATGCTGCGGTGACTTCCCGCAGTCCTTCCAACAAGCACCGCTCCTCCGCGCCGGACAAACTGCCCCTACGGATGCTCCATGACCGCATTCTGGTGGCCCCGGACCAGGACAGCAGCGAGCGCCGTTCATCCTCCGGAATTGTCATTCCGGCCACCGCAGTGATGGGCAAGCGCCTGGCGTGGGCCGAAGTAGTAGCAGCGGGCCCGCAGGTTCGCCAAGTTGCGGTCGGCGACCGGGTGCTCTTCGACCCTGAAGACCGTGCGGAAGTCGAGGTCAACGCAGCCGACTACACCCTCCTCCGCGAACGCGACATCCACGCGGTATCCCAGCCGGAGGAAGCCGACAGCAGCACCGGCCTCTACCTGTAGCGCCCGTCGGGGCAGCTTCTTTTCGCGGGGCCGCTACGGTCACTGTAGCCAGCCTGCTCTTTGGTGCCCCGACCTTGTACGTTTGCTTAACGAGTGCTTCACAGTTGTTACCTGATCGCGATAGAACGTGCCACCCGTCCGCCTGTGGCGCAGGTAACATAAACGACACGTCAGTGATTCTTATCACAGACGCTGTCAGTGTCTGCCGGTGATACGGCGGACCACCCCACACTGTGGAGGTTCATATTTTGATAGCGATGCCGAAGCTTGTTCGGCCATTGGGGACGCTATTCGCCTTGCTGGCGATCACCATGGGGATCCTGCTGTCCGCTCCCCCCTCACTGGCTTCGACCGCCTCACCAGAGGCAACACCTGCGACGTCGGCGCCTGCGGAACCCTCCCGCTACAAGATCAGCGGCGTCTTGCGAAACGCCGACGGTCCGGTCGCCGGAGTGAAAATCACGGCGACAGGGGAAGGGTTCAGCGGCGAGGCGACCACGGGAGCAAACGGTACCTGGTCTATCGGAGTTCCGGTTCAGGGAAAGTACCAAGTCGAGGTCGACGTCTCCACTCTCCCGGAGGGAGTGAACCTTGCCAAGGGCACGCCCAATCCCCGCGAAGTCAACTTAACCAACACGTCTAATGCCGCCGCCGTCTTCCCGCTGGGCGAGGGCATTGTGGTGCAGAGTGCCAGTTTCGGCGAGATTTTCGTCGAACGGCTGATTGCGGGCTTGAGCTTCGGTCTGCTGCTGGCCTTGGCATCGGTGGGTTTGTCGCTGATCTACGGCACTACCGGCCTGACCAACTTCGCCCACGGCGAGATGGTCACGCTTGGAGCCGTCCTGATGTTTGCCTTCTCCGTGGCGGGCTTTCCTATCTGGTTGGCGATGCTATTGGGGGTCGTGCTGGGCGGGGCCTTTGGCTGGGTCCAGGATGGCTGGCTCTGGAAGCCGCTGCGCCGCCGGGGTACCGCGCTGATCCCCATGATGATCATCAGCATCGGATTGGCGTTGGCCGCGCGCTACACGATCTTGTTCTTTTTCGGCGGCGCCACTCAACAGCTTCCCGGGGCCAGCAGCCCCATCTTGGAGATTGGCGTCATCTCCATCAGCCGCAACACGCTGCTCTCGCTGATTATCAGTCTGGTGGTCATCGTCCTGATCGCCATGCTGCTGCTCAAGACCCGTCTGGGCAAGGCAACCCGAGCCGTTGCCGACAACCCCGCGCTTGCCGCGGCCTCCGGCATCGACGTTGACCGAGTCATCAGGATTGTCTGGACAGTGGGCGGCGTGCTGGCTGCCCTCGGCGGCATTCTGTGGGCCTACTACCGCCCCGGGGTCACCTTCAATATGGGACAGCAAATCCTGCTGCTCGTTTTTGCCGGCGTCATCTTGGGCGGATTGGGCACCGTGTTCGGGGCCCTGGTTGGTTCGGTCCTGGTCGGACTGTTCGTCGAATTGTCGACGCTCTGGCTGGTAGCAGACCTTAAGTACGTCGGCGCCCTGCTGATCATGATCGTCGTCCTGCTGTTCCGACCACAGGGAATCCTGGGCCGTCGAGAGCGTGTGGGTTAGGAGGCAACACCATGGATTTCCTCAATATATTTACCAACGCACTCGGCGAGATTGTCAGCCCGACAACGGCCGCCTACGCCCTGGCTTCCCTGGGCCTGGCAGTCCACTTTGGCTTCACCGGACTGCTGAACTTCGGGCAAGCTGGTTTCATGGCCATCGGCGCCTACGGATTCGCCATACCGACCCTGCTATGGGATGTCCCGTTCGTGGTCGGCGTCTTGATAGCGGTCGTCGGATCGGTGCTCTTTGCACTGCTCTTGGGCATCCCTACCCTGCGATTGCGTGCCGATTACCTGGCCATTGTCACGATCGCCGCCGCCGAAATCATCCGGTACGTGGTCACCACCAACGAACTGACCGAAATCACCGGTTCGGCCAACGGGTTGGCCGCGTTTGAAGGCGGGTTCTACGCGATGAACCCGTTCCCACAGGGCACCTACAACTTCGGCCTAACGAGCATGAACGAGCGGGACCTCTGGATCCGGGTGGTTGCCTGGACCTTGGTTGCCCTCTGCTGCCTGCTGGTGTTCCTGCTGATGCGTAGCCCCTGGGGCCGGATCTTGAAAGGCATCCGCGAAGACGAGAATGCAGTGCGCTCCTTGGGTAAAAACGTCTACTCCTACAAGATGCAGTCGCTGATTTTCGGCGGCTTGTTGGGCACCTTTGCGGGCATGATCTTCACGCTCCCCCGTGGAGCTGTCCAACCTGCCAACTACCAGACAGAACTGACGTTCTTCCTCTGGACGTGCTTGCTGCTGGGCGGCATGGCCACCGTGCTCGGCCCCGTCGTCGGCGCCATGATCTTTTGGGTAGTGCTCTCGCTGACCCAGGGGCTGCTCTACGGAGCCATCGAGGCGGGCTACATCACCTTCCTCACCACCACCCAGGCCGGTCAGTTGCGTTACATCCTGGTCGGTGTCGCTTTGATGCTGTTGATGATCTTCAGGCCCCAAGGGGTGCTGGGCAACAAGAAAGAGCTGGTATTCGCATGAGCGAACAAGACGGCATCGCGGCAGGCGCCGGCTCCGCCGCGAACCAGTCACCCGTGCAGAACGATTACATGACCGACACGCGCCCCATCGCTGCCGACGAACCGGGTCCCGGCTGCCGCAAGCGCGATCCCATCCTCGTAGCCAAGGACGTCACGCGCCAGTTCGGCGGTGTCAACGCCGTGGACGTGGAGTATCTGGAGATCCCACGGCACCAGATCACGGCGCTGATCGGGCCAAACGGCGCCGGCAAGACCACCCTGTTCAACCTGCTCACCGGATTCGACATCCCACAGACCGGTGAGTGGTCGTTCGAAGGCCACTCACTGGCAGGCGTGCCATCCTACAAAGTGGCCCGGATGGGTATGGTCCGCACGTTCCAGCTGACCAAAGTCATGGGCAAGCTGACCGTCATCGAGAACATGCGCTTGGGTGCCACGGAGCAGTCCGGCGAGAACCTGTTCAAAGCCCTGTTCAAGAAGATCTGGGGCCCCAGGGAACGTGAAATCACCGAGCAGGCAGAGGATCTGCTGGTGAAATTCAAGCTGGACGCCAAACGCGACGACTACGCAGCCTCGCTCTCGGGTGGCCAGCGCAAACTGCTGGAAATGGCGCGGGCGCTGATGGTCCGGCCCAAGCTGGTCATGCTGGACGAGCCGATGGCCGGCGTTAACCCGGCCCTGACCCAGTCTCTGCTGGAGCATGTCAAGAACCTCAAGGCCGAGGGAATGACCGTGCTGTTCGTCGAACACGACATGCATATGGTCCGCCACATCGCGGATTGGGTGGTGGTTATGGCCGAAGGCCGGATCGTGGCAGAAGGCCCGCCCGGCGTCGTCATGAAGGACCCCGCCGTGATTGATGCCTATTTGGGCGCCCACCACGACGTCGACCTTGGCGACACGGAAGGGGTCGAAGCGCTCACGGAGGAACTCGCCCAGGACGCGGAGTCGGTAGTCGGCACGGCCGACGAGGGAGTCCTCGGCAGCCACATCAGCGAGCATGATTCGAGCGCGGATGAGGCCCGCGATACGGACCGAGACCCGAACAGGAAGGACCAGGCATGAATGCGCACCGAGCGGATACGAGCCCGACCACTGTGGGGGCAGGGGAACAGGTGGTCGTTGTGCGGGATTTGGTGGCCGGCTACCTGCCCGGCGTCAACATCCTCAACGGCTGCAGCATCGAAGCCCGCCAAGGCGAATTGATCGGCATCATCGGCCCGAACGGGGCCGGCAAGTCAACACTGCTTAAGGCAATGTTCGGCCTGGTCAAAGTGCATTCCGGCACGGTTGTGGTCCGCGGTCAGGACCTGACGGGACTGAAAGCCAATAAGCTGGTCAGCCGCGGCATCGGGTTCGTCCCGCAGACCAACAACGTCTTTTCCACGCTGACCATCGAAGAAAACATGGAAATGGGCATGTTCCAGCGGCCCAAAGACTTCAAGGAGCGCTTCGACTTTGTCGCCGGCATCTTCCCCGATCTGGCGAAGCGCCGCGCGCAGCGGGCCGGTTCGCTCTCCGGTGGCGAACGCCAGATGGTGGCCATGGGGCGGGCACTGATGATGAACCCGGCGGTGCTGCTCCTGGACGAGCCCTCGGCCGGCCTCTCCCCGGTTAAGCAGGACGAGACGTTCCTGCGGGTGCACGAGATCAACCGGGCCGGTGTTTCGGTGATCATGGTGGAACAGAACGCACGCCGCTGCCTGCAGATCTGCGACCGTGGCTACGTCCTGGACCAAGGCAAGGACGCATACACCGGCACCGGCCGAGAACTGCTCAAGGATCCAAAGGTCATCCAGCTTTATCTGGGCACCCTGGCGGACACTGCCTGAGCACCTCCAACCGGCCGACGACGGCGGCGCCTGCCCTTTGCGGCGGGCGCCGCCGTCGTCGTTGGCCCTATCGATGTGCCTACTTTCGTCAGTCCTTCTGCAGTGGTGAGCGACGGCGCGGCGCCGCTTCCGCCTCCTCCTGATATGGCGTCCGTCGGCTGCTGGTGTGGCGTCCGTGGGGGCCGATGAGGCGTCCGTGGGCCCGCACGGCAGAGGGCCCCAACCCGGTGGCTGGGACCCTCTGCATGGTGCGGGTGGTGCGGAACGGTTACAGCTTGCCGAACTCCTCAAGCTTCGGCTTCGGCACGTTGGTCTTGTCGTACTGGTAGATACCGATGTAGGCCTCGGTCGGGTCACCGTTCTTGTCGAAGGTAATCGGTCCGGAGATGCCGTCGTAATCGATGTCCTTGCCGTCGCGCAGCAGCGTCACACAACCGGCGAAGTCATAGCACTTCTCACCGCCCTCGGAGACAGCCTGCATCTCCTTGGCGATGTCCGTGCCCTTGGTGCTGCCGGCTGCCTCGGCGGCCAGCGACACGAGGTTCACCGCATCGTAAGACTCGCCCGCGTACGAGTAGGAGTTGAGCTTGCTATCGACCGTCGCCAGCTGCGCCTGGAATTCATCCTTGGCGAAGGTGCCGGGAATCGTACCCTGCGCCCCAGCCATGGCACCCGGGTCAAGCTCCTTGCTCAGGTCCGAGGTGTTGCCGTCCACCAAGAACATCTGGTCGGGCTTGACGCCCTTGGACAGCAGCAACGGCGCAATCGACTTGATCTGGTCGAAAGTAATCAGCGCATATGCGTCAGGCTTGGCGTTGACTACGGCGTCAACCTGCGAGCTGAACTGCGAATCGCCCTCGTTGAACATCTCCGTTGCCACCACCTGGCCGCCGGCGCCTTCGAAGGCCTGCTTGATGTTGTCCGCGAGACCGGTTCCGTAGGCATCGTTGAGCACGATCATGCCGAGCGTCTGGGCGCCGCAGGTCACCATGTAGCTGCCGAGAGTGCGTCCCTGCAAAACGTCGGAAGGAGCGGTCCGCCAGTACAGGCCCTTGTCATCCCAGGTGGTGAAGTCCGGCGACGTATTCGCCGGTGAAATCTGTAGAACGCCCGCGCCGGTGATCTGGTTGATCACGGTGAAGGAAACCCCCGAGGACGCCGCTCCCACAATCGCATTGACCTTTTCGCTGAGCAGGTCGGTCACCGACTGCGTTGCGATGTCCGTGGTGGTGTCGCCGGAGTCGCGCTGCACGGTTTCCACGTCTTTGCCAAGCACGCCGCCGGCTTCGTTGATCTTGTCCACGGCCAGCTTGACGCCTGCGATTTCAGGCGGGCCAAGGAAGGACAGAGTTCCGGTTGTCGGCAGCAGCGTTCCAATTTTCAGCGGAGTATCAGTGGAGCCCTTGGACTTGGGGACGTCCGCCGGGTTTCCGGTTGAACCGCTCGTGGGCCCCCCGCCCTCTGATGCTTCGGGACACACCAACCCGGACGCCCCCGCCGGCGCCGACGACTCTCCCCCACCAGTCCCCGACGGCGTGGAAGACCCTCCGCCGCAGGCCGAGGCAAACAAAGCGATCCCCAATCCGAGCGCGGCTAGCTTCCCCGCCCGCGCGGAGTTGCCGCCGGTGCCGAAAAGCACTGCGTTACGTGTTGCAGTCATGTATGTTTTCCCCTCGATCGAAAGGTTTGTGAACCTTTGATGCGATTACCAGGTATTCCTGATTACTGAGAAAACTAGTCGAAATTGTTGTTGAAAATAAGCGTTTTCGATTACATCCTTGTAACGCTCGTCACACTTTTTAGGTGCCCCCGGTGGGACTCGAACCCACACTGGACCGATTTTAAGTCGGTTGTCTCTGCCATTGGACTACGGGGGCCGGACGTTTCTGCACCTATCTAGGGTACTGGATAGCCTGGTGCCGCCCTACAGGCGGGCGAAAGGTTCAGCATACGTAAAAGTGCCCGCTGACGGGAGGGCGGTCAGCGGAAGCGCCATGAAGTGATCGCCCCATGCGGGATCCGGCGCTTTGATGCCGGATTGGCTGGCGGGCCGATAGCCGAAGCGGGGGTAGTATTCAGTGCTGCCGAGCAGCAGGATGACGCTCTCCCCCGCAGCCTCGGCCCGCTGGCGTGTCTCGGCCAGCAGGGCAGCTCCGACGCCCGAGCGCTGCCGGTTCGGCTCCACCGCGATGGGCCCCAGCCCCAACGCGGGCGCCCCGTCAATCCAACCGCGCGTACTGATGACCTGACCGACGACGTTCCCTCCGTCTTCGGCGACGAGGGAGAACTCCGGCAGGAAACCGGAGCACGCGTACAGGTCCGCCAGCAGCCGGCATTCAGCGGGCTCGGCACCGTCCTTGGTGGCGAAGGCACGCGCCACCAGTTTGAGGACGGCGGGCCGGTCCGCGGGTTGTTCTGTCCTGATCAGCACCAAAACATTTTAAGCCGCGGCTGCAGGCATCGAGCAGCAGGTTCGGAGAAAGCAGCAGGCCCGGCTACCGCGGTGCGGTGGCCGGGCCTGCTGCCTGCGTCTGGCTAGCGGCCGGTGGAAGCGAGTTCCTTCTCCGACCCGGTGCCCTCGGCATCTGCTGCCGGCTTGGGAGCGGCGGCGGCCTGCGGGCGCGGCTGCGGTGAAGCGGCCTCACGGAACTGGCGGTACGGCGTCTGCAGATCGGCGAGGCGCGTGGTGTCGCGGCCCAGGAAGATGGTCCAGAACCAGTTCGAGATCACGCGGATCTTGCGCTCCACGGTTGGCATGGCCAGTCCATGGTAGCCGCGGTGGGCCATCCATGCCGGCCAGCCCTTGAGCTTGACGCCCATGATCTTGGCGACGCCCTTGTTGAGGCCGAAGCCGGCGACGGCGCCCAGGTTCTTGTGCTTGTACTGCTGGACGCTGCCGACGCCCCAGCGGGCCGCGTAAAGGTTTTTGGCAAGCCGCTTGGCCTGGCGAATGGCGTGCTGGGCATTCGGTACGCAGAAGCCGCCCACCCCGCCGCCGGTCAGATCCGGCACGGCCGCGACGTCGCCAGCGGTCCAGGCGCCGTCAATCGGGCCGTTCTCGTCGACGATCCGGAGGGTGGCATCGGCCTTGATCCGTCCGCGTTCGTCCTGCGGGAAGCCAAAGCTGCGCGCCACCGGATTCGCCTGCACGCCGGCGGTCCACAGCAGCGTGTCGGTCTCGAAGGTTTCGGCCGGGGTCTTGTCCGGCATGTTGATCAATTCCAGCACGCCGCCCTCTGCCTTGGCCAGGGAGGTATTGAGCATGACCTCAATGCCGCGTGAGCGCATGTGCTCGACGACCCACTTGGCCTGCTCTTCGGTAACCTCGGGCATGATCCGGCCCATCGCCTCGACCAGCACGAAACGCAGGTCCTCCTGGCGCAGCCGTCCGTTCTTCCTGACGGCAGCGCGGGCCAGATCCTCGATTTCGGTCATCGCCTCGATGCCGGCGAAGCCACCGCCGACGCCGACAAACGTCAGTGCGCGGGTCCGTTCCGCCCCCGCCGGCAGCTGGGAGGCGGTCTCGATCCGCTCGAGCACCTTGTTCCGCAGTTCCACGGCTTCTTCGATGGTCTTCAGGCCAATGCCGACTTCGGCCAGCCCGGGGATCGGGAAGGTCCGGGTAATGGCACCGGCGGCTATAACGACGTCGCGGTAGTCCAGCTCGAAAGTCTCGCCCGCCGCGGGAGTGATCACGGCCTTCTTGGCGGCATGGTCGATGGAGGTGACCCTGCCGGTGATCAGTTCGGTGTCCTGCAGGTGCTGGCGGTGGTTGACCACGGCATGCCGGGCTTCGATGCTGCCGGAGGCCACTTCAGGCAGGAACGGCTGGTAGGTCATGTAGGGCAGCGGATCCACCAAGGTGACGATGCCGCCGTGCTGCTTAACCTTTTTCTGAAGCTTCAGCGCGACGTAGAGACCAACGTAGCCGCCGCCGACCACAAGGACGCGCGGGCGGTCGGACAGAGCAGGAGTGAGTGCCATTGCTCCAGTGTAGCGCCTTTTGTGAAAGTTTTCACGAAGTGGCGGCCGGGGCGCAATCAGCGCTTGATCGGCTTCTGGCTCCCGTCCCGAATCGGCGGGATGAAGGCGGTGTCCGCGTCTTCGACAGCCTGCGTTCCGCGCGCGGCCCGGCGTGCCCGGACCGTCTGGACTACGCCCAGAGCCAGGACACCGGCGATCAGCGCGCCGAACGAGAAGACGAGGATGGCCGGCAGTACCGAGTCCTCGGTGCGCGGAGGAACGGCCACCGGGGTGGTCGGTTCCGGAATCTCCGGCGCCGCCGCCTTGGACTGCACCGGAGAGTGCGATTCCGGCGCAGCAACTTGGCCGCGGCGGTGCACGGTGATCCATTGAGCAATCGAACCGAGCGGGTTCGCCGCCACCTCGGGAACTTCGGCATTCAGCGCCGCTTCGGCGTTGAGTATGCCGTAGCCGTAGATCGGGTCATGCCCGGGCACGCCGGAGTCCTTGGCCGTGCTGATGATGCGGTTGATGACCTGGGCCGCGCTCATGTTCGGGTACTTGGAGCGGATTAGCGCCGCCACGCCGGAGACCAGCGGGGTGGCGCCGGACGTACCGGACCAGTCGGCATAGCGGCCGCCCGGCAGTCCGCCCACCAGATCTTCGGCTGGCGCCGCAACGCCAATGACAATGCTCTGGGCCGAGGCCTCCTGGCTGGCTTCACCGTCGCGGTTCAGTCCCGCCACGGTCAGCACGCCGGGAATGGTGGCGGGAGCACCTGACTGTTCGGTTCCGCCCGCGCGGTTTCCGGCGGCGGCAACCACAACGACGTCGTGCTGTTCGGCGTACAGGAACGCGGCGTCCCAGCTCTCCGGCCAGGAGGTGCTGGAACTGGTCAGCGACATGTTGATGACCTGTGCGCCGTTGTCCACCGCCCAGCGGACCGCCGCGGGGATCTGCTCGTCAACACCGATGCCGGAAGGATTTGGTGTTCCGAGCCAGGTGGAGGCGGTCAGGATCTGCGCTTTGGGAGCCACTCCGATCACGCCGTCGGTGCCCGCCCCGATGCCCTTGTCCTTGTCCTTGTCCTTGGGCTGTTTGTCCTTCTTCTTGGTGTCCTTTTTATCCTCGTCCGGAGCATGACCGCGCCCGGCCAGCAAGGTTGCCACCAGCGTGCCGTGCTCGGGCGTCTGTCCGATGCCGCGCTGGCCGTCGGGATCTCCCGATCCAGAGGCATCCGTGCCGCCCACCACGGCCCCCTTGAGGTCAGGGTGGGTGGCGTCAACGCCGCTGTCGATCACCGCGACTTTCACGCCTTCGCCTTGCGATTCCTCCCAGACGGCGCGGATCCCGTAGGAGTCCAGCCAGTATTCCTTGTCCCGGGTGGAGTCGGCGTGGGCGGGTCCTGCCAGCATCAGCGAAGCGAGCACCGCAATCGCCGACCCCAGCGAAATGGCCTTCGCGGCGGACGAGCGCCTGCTTGGCCGTTCACTTTCGCGGTGGCGCATAGATGTCCCTTCGGTTGGCACAGCAGTCTAGGTCCCTGGGGCTCGCTGGGTGGGCAGCCGGGTGGCGGCGCTCAGGGCGATTCCATCAAGAATATCGTGTTCGCTGGCCGTGGCGCCGTCCGCGCGTCCGGCGGTCAATGCCTTCAGCCGCCGTGACACGGTGCGCCAGATGAGCGCTCCGGCGCCGATGACGTCCACCCGGCCGGGATGCATATACGGCAGCGCTGCCCGCTGTTGCCGCGTCATCTCCAGCAACGACGTGCAGGCAGCATCCAGTCGGTCCCCGTCCAAGCGTGCCCCGTGGATTGCGTCGGAACGGTATCGGTCCAATTGCAGAGCGTGCGCGGTGACGGTGGTGACGGACCCGGCCACGCCTACCAAGCGGTCGACGTCGGCCAGCGGCACCTCGTCCAGCACGCGGGTCAGATGCTGCTCGGCGTCGGCCTCGGCTTCGGCAATCTCCGCCGCACTGGGCGGGTCCGAGCGCAGGTACCGCTCGGTGAAACGGACGCAGCCCATATCCGTGCTGAGCGCGGCCAGCACCCCGTCGGCGCTGCCCAGCACGAACTCCGTGCTGCCGCCGCCGAGGTCGACCACCAGTATCTTTTCGCCCGGCGACGGCGCCAGGACACTGGCGGCACCGGCGAAGGACAGCTCGGCCTCCTCGCGGCCGCTGATCACCTCCGGTTCCACACCGAGGCGGTCGCGGATGCCGTCAACAAAAACCTGCCGGTTGGCAGCATCGCGGGTGGCAGAGGTGGCGACAAAGCGCAGGGCTTCGACGCCCTCGCGCCGCAATTGCACGGCGTATTCTTCCGCTGCGGCGAACGTCCGGTCCAGCGCTTCGGGTGCCAGCGACCCGGTAGCGTCGACGCCCTGTCCCAGCCGCACGATTTTCATCTCCCGGACTACATCGCTCAGCCCCCCGTCCTGGACATCGGCAATCAGCAGGCGGATCGAGTTAGTCCCGCAATCGATGGCTCCGACACGTGCCACTAGGACTCCGCTCCTCCGGCTGCGCCGGGCGACTGAGGGTCGACGGCGCCGCCGCCGGAGGATTCCTGGCCCCGGGAGCGCCTGGCCTTCTTCGCGGCCAGCGCCTCGGCCGGCAGGCCTTGGGTCCGGGTGTGCCGGCTTAGATCACGGGCGGGCGCAGCCCCTTCGACGTCCCAGGCGCCGGCGCAATAGCATCGGTCGGCCGTCCACCACTCGGCGATGCCCTCAAGCGCTTCGTCGCCCAGCGGATTCACGCCCGGGCCCGCGGCCAGCGAATGGCCCACCAGGACGTGCAGGCACTTGACCCTGGTGGGCATTCCGCCGGCCGAGACTCCCGCGATCTCGGGCACCTCCCCGATCCCGGCCCTGCGGCCCACCTCATTGCGCGCGGCCAGGTACTCCTCATGGGCCCGCCGGTATGCTGCGGCCAGTTCAGGATCGCCCTCCAGCCGTGCGCTCATTTCCGTCATCACCCCGGCCGCTTCCAGCCGGGATACTGCGGAGGTGATGACCGGGTGGGTCAGGTAGTACGTGGTGGGGAACGGGATGCCGTTGCCCAACCGCGGTGCGGTCGTGGCGACCAGCGGGTTTCCACAGACGCAGCGGGCGCCTATTTCCACGACATCGCGTACCGGCCTGCCGAGCTGGCGGCTCATCGTGTCGAGGTCTTCGGGGGTGGGTGTGCGCTGAGCGGTGTTCATGGCTCAGTCCTTCCTGGCGCTGCGGTTCATCTGGCAGCAAGCCGTGTGATCCGGCAGCCGTGGCTGCCGCGTTGTTAGTCGGCGGCGGGCACGTCCGTGGCGGCCCGGGTCATCGAATTCCACAGTGCGTCGACCCACGGCAAGTCCTCGGGCGCCGTCGCGGATGCGTGTTCGTCCGACTCTCCCAGTCCTTCCGCACCGGTGACCATGTACCGCTTCTCCCCCGGCATTACATAGAATATGCGATCCCGCGCCTGCTGCTTGATGTAGGCCGGGTCGTCCCAGCGGGCCAGTTCCTTGGTCAACTGCTCATGGGAGTCTTTCTTGGCGGCGATGTCCGCCTGCAGCGCGGCCAGTTCTGCCCGCTGCTCTATGAAAACCCGCACTGAGGGCGCCAGCAGCACCGTGATGGAGACCAAGACCACCGCCAGTGCCAGCAGCCGGCCGGAGAAGGCCTTGGCCGGGACCGGGACGGCGTCGGCGGGCAGTTCCCGGTCCGGTTCCCGCTGTTCCCGACGCGGGGCCGGCCCTTCCGGCTGCCTGATTCCCTCGGACAGCTGACGCCGTTCGGCGGCACGGGCTTCCGACGGGGCCGGCTTGGGCTTTGCCGGTGGTTTGGGTTTCCGGCGGTGTCCTGCCTCCGGTGTGGTTGGCGGGGCGGCCTCGGGCCGGGCCGCGGCAGCCGGCGCCGCTCGGCCGAAGTCGGCCCGAATGACTTTTCCGGTTTCCGGTTCCCGACGGTCGGTGCCCCTGCCCTCCCCCTGGCCGCTGCCCTGCGTGCTGCCGGCCGGGCGGCCGGCCCGCGGCATGTTGGGGCGTCGGGTGGACATTGAGGCTCCTCACCGTGGTTGTCGTGCGGGGCCGGCGTCGGCTGACGGCCGGCCCCGCTTAAGACATTACCGAGGGTTGGGCCGAACTACGCCGTGAAACGCGGGAAAGCGCTGCGACCGGCGTAGCGTGCCGCGTCGTCGAGTTCTTCCTCGATCCGCAGCAGCTGGTTGTACTTCGCCACCCGCTCCGAACGGGCCGGGGCGCCGGTCTTGATCTGGCCGGCGTTGGTGGCCACGGCGATGTCGGCGATGGTGGTGTCCTCGGTTTCGCCGGAGCGGTGCGAGGTGATGGTGGTGTAGCCGTTGCGCTGGGCCAGGGCCACGGCCTCCAGCGTCTCGGTCAGCGAGCCGATCTGGTTGACCTTGACCAGCAGCGAGTTGGCGGTCTTGGCGTCGATGCCCTGCTGCAGGCGCTCCGGGTTGGTGACGAACAGGTCGTCACCCACCAGTTGCACCTTGTCGCCGAGCTCGGCGGTCAGGGTCGCCCAGCCGTCCCAATCGGATTCGTCCAGCGGGTCCTCGATGGAGACCAGCGGGAAGTCGGCCACCAGCTGGCCGTAGTAGGCGCTCATTTCGGCCGCCGTCAGCGACTTGCCCTCGAACTGGTAGGCACCGTCCTGGTAGAACTCGGAGGACGCCACGTCCAGGGCCAGGGCGATGTCCGTGCCCGGCGTGTAGCCGGCGCGGGTGATCGCTTCGGTGATCAGGTCCAGGGCGGCCCGGTTGCTGGGCAGGTTCGGGGCGAATCCGCCCTCGTCGCCCAGCCCGGTGGAGAGGCCCTTCTCCTTCAGCACGGCTTTCAGGCTGTGGTAGACCTCCACCCCCCAGCGCAGCCCCTCGGAGAACGTTGCGGCGCCCAGCGGCACCACCATGAACTCCTGGATGTCGACGTCGGAGTCCGCGTGCGACCCGCCGTTGAGGATATTCATCAGCGGCACCGGCAGCACGTGGGCGTTCGGTCCGCCCAGGTACTTGTACAGCGGAAGGTTGGCCGATTCGGCGGCTGCCGACGCCACGGCCAGCGAGACACCCAGAATGGAGTTGGCGCCCAGATCGGATTTGTTGGACGTGCCGTCCAGGTCCAGCATGGTCTGGTCGATCAGCCGCTGGTCAGTGGCGTCGAGGCCCACCAGCGCCGGCTGGATGGTGTCCACCACGGCGGCCACGGCCTGGCTGACGCCCTTGCCCAGGTAGCGGCCCTTTTCGCCGTCCCGGCGTTCGACGGCCTCGAAAGCACCGGTGGAGGCGCCGGACGGAACTGCGGCGCGGCCCATTGAGCCGTCGGACAGCAGCACCTCAACTTCAACGGTGGGGTTGCCGCGGGAATCAAGGATTTCACGCGCGTGGATGGCATCGATCAGCGCCATGGGGTAGCTCCTGTTCGTTGGAACGAAAGATGGAATGTCTGCAGGCATGGCAACAGCCGGCCGCAAGGTCCGGCTTAAGACTAATCGAGATCAGCCCGTGGGGTTTTCTTCCGTTACGCGCTGCTGGAATCGCCGGACGGCGGCCCGGAGTGCCTGTTCCGGGTCCACACCGGCTTCCGCGGCGCGGCGGACGACGGCGAACAGCGCCTCGCCCACCTCAGCTTCGGTCAGGTCCGGCTGCGTCTCCACGCGGCGCTGCGCGCCTTGGTCGACGACCGACGCCCGGCGCGCCCGGTCCAGGGATTTCGCCGCCAGGGTCAACGCCGGCAGCGACGTCGGAACGCCGTCAAACGGTGTGGTCCGCTCCGGCTTCTCTGCGGCCTTCACGTCGTCGTAGCTGGCCACGATCTCGGCGATGGTGTCCGGAAACGTCTCCTGCAGGGACCCGTCCGGCCGGAAAACGTGCCGGTTTCGCCGGACGAGTTTGGCTGTCAGTGCGGCGGCCACGGCGTCGAAATCAAAATGTCCGCGTTCTTCCTGCAGCCGGGCATGCAGCAGCACCTGGAACAGCACGTCCGCCAGTTCGCCCCTGAGCTCGGCCACGTCGGCCTGGCCGGTGTGGCCAGTTTCAATCGCCTCGGCCAGCTCGTGGGCCTCCTCGACCAGATACTCGACGAGCGATTCATGGGTCAGCGCGGCGGTCCACAGGCAGTGTTCGCGCAGCTGCGCGACGACCTCAAGCAGCCGCGGAACCGCCCAACCGGGGCCGGGCTGCGCCGTCGTTCCTTCCCCATGCCGTCCCGCTGCTGGTGGCTGACCGGCGTGCGGCATGGTGCGGTCAGCCCAGCTGGCTGCGGAAGCCCTCGCCGATGTACTCGACGAGCGCCTCGCGCTCTTCCAGCGGCAGGAAGGCGGCTTCCGCGGCGTTGAGCGTGATCTCCAGCAGGTCGTCCAGATCGTAGTCGAAGGTTTCCACCAGCAACTCGTACTCGTCCGAGAGCGTGACCCCGCTCATCAGCCGGTTGTCCGTGTTGATCGTGACCTTGAACCCGGTCTGGTAGAGCAAGTCGAACGGGTGGGCTTCAATGCCGTCGCCGAAAACGGCGATGGCGCCGGTCTGCAGGTTGGACGAGGGGCTGCACTCCAGCGGGATGCCGCGGTCGCGGACCCACGCCGCGACCCGGCCCAGGGTGACCATCCCAACCTCGTCGCCGTCCTCCTCGTCCGGGCCGAAGTCCACCTGGATGTCCTCGGCGATCCGTACGCCGTGGCCCAGCCGCAGTGCCCGGCCGCTGACCAGTGCATCCGCGATGCTGTCCACGCCGGCCGCCTCGCCCGCGTGGACAGTGACCGGGAACTGGTGTTCGGCCAAGTAGGTAAAGGCGTCCTTGAACCGCGAGGCCGGGAAGCCGTCCTCAGCGCCGGCAATATCGAATCCGACGGCGCCGCGGTCCCGGTGACGGAGGGCCAGTTCAGCGATCTCCTGGGCGCGATCGGCGTGCCGCATCGCGGTAATCAACTGGCCAACCTGGATGGGCCGGCCGCTGGCCTCGACGGCGTCCACGCCCGCGTCCAGCCCGGCCTGGACGGCTTCAACAGCTTCGTCCAGGGTCAGGCCCTTGGTCAGGTGTTGCTCCGGTGCCCAGCGGACCTCTCCGTAGACCACGCCATCGTCGGCCAGGTCCTCCACGAATTCCTGTGCCACGCGGAAGAGGCCTTCTTTGGTCTGCATGACGGCGACCGTGTGATCGAAGGTTTCCAGGTAGCGAACCAGCGAGCCGGAGTCTGCCGACTCCCGGAACCACTCGCCCAGTGCCACCGGGTCGGTCGAGGGCAGTTCATGACCCACGGCGGCGGCCAGTTCGATGATCGTGGCCGGACGCAGGCCACCGTCCAGATGGTCGTGCAGCGATACCTTCGGCAGGCTGCGGATGTCGATGTCCATGTCGGCTGCGGTGTCGTAATCAGGCTCAGTCACACGCACCACCTTACGCGAGCACGTGGCCTGCCTGAACCGGTACGGCTGCTGCCGCCGGTTCATTCGTCCAGTGTTATTCGTCCAGTGCGGCCGTGGAGCGGTTGCGCGAGGACACCGCCAGGGGCGCATGCGGCTCGAAGCGCACCGTCCTCGAACCGGTTTCCGGCGGTTGGTCGCCTGGATGGCGCCGGCCCTGGGCTGAGGCCCCGGAACTCCCTGCTGTACCGCTGCCAGAGGCGGCCTGCTGCCCGGCTCCTGCCGACGCGGAACGGCTGTCCGCGACCGGAACGGCGACACCCGTTCGCGCGGCGTGGCGGCGGCTGAGCAGCTTCATACCGTGGTCCATCACCAGGCCCAGCAGCAGCGCCAGTACGATGGCCAGGCCCGCGGCCAGCAGGGTGTGGTCATGGAACCATTGGCCGGCCAACGCCCCGATGCCTACTGAGTACAAAGCCCACGAGAAGCCGGCCACCAAGGAGAACAGGACGAACTTGCGGTGGTTGTAGCCGGTGGCGCCGGCAGTCATGTTGACCGCGACGCGGCCCACCGGAATGTAACGGGCCCCCAGGATCAGCAGGGCGCCGCGCCGGTCCAGTTCCCGGCGTGCCCAGGCGAAGGCAGCAGCAACCCGGGGCCGCTGCATCCAGCGGAAACGGTCCGCGCCGATGCTGCGGCCGATCAGATACGCGATGTTGTCGCCGGCGATGGCGCCCACCGCCGCAACCGCAACCACCAGCCAGGCGTTGGGCGCTCCGGCCGACACGGCGATGGCGGCCAGCGCGACGACGACCGACTCACTGGGGACCGGCGGAAAAATGCCGTCGATCAGGCAGAGCGCCAAGAGCAGTGGGTAGATCCACCATTGTGCTGCTGCGTCGATAATGAAGACGCTGAGCGCGTCCATAAAAGTCTGCACGAGGTGTTCCTGTCCGCTGGATGTCTAGTCCAACGATGCCATGCCGCATTTGGTGCCGCTATCGGGTGTATCCCTGACCGGGCCCCCAACGGTCGTGCCGCAGACCCTGTAGTAGTGCGCCGGAGCCCTCCCCCTGGCTCCGGCCGCACACATCATCGTAGCCGGGCGCGATAGGGCCGGGAAGAGGTTTATCCAGCGAATCTATAAAAGCCTGTCCCCAGTTGTTTATAGCTGGGGCTTTGGCCCCGACCTGGTCCCCGAGCGTCTCAGGGGTTTGTGACGCTGCCGCGGTCTAAGCGATCCGGTCAATGATCAGCCGGCGGTCCGGCCGGCCTCCTTCCGGAGCAATAACGACGGCGTCGCGCAGCGCGTCCTTGGCCCGGTCGAATCGGTCGGGGGTGTCCGTGAGCAGCGTCATGAGCGGTTCGCCGGCGCGGACGGTGGCACCGGGCTTGGCGTGCAGCCGCACGCCGGCACCGGCCTGGACTGCGTCCTCCTTGCGGGCCCGTCCAGCCCCCAGCCGCCAGGCCGCCACTCCCACCGACAGGGCGTCCAGCTGGACCAGCACGCCGTCCGCCGGCGCGTAGACAACTTCGGATTCCCGGGCCGCCGGCAATGCGGCATCGGGGTCTCCGCCCTGCGCGCGGATCATCGACTTCCAGACATCCATGGCACGGCCGTCCTTCAGCGCTGCCGCCGGGTCGGCGTCGGCAACGCCGGCCGCCTGCAGCATCTCTTCGGCCAGCTTCACCGTGAGTTCCACCACGTCCTCCGGGCCACCACCGGCGAGCACTTCCACCGATTCTTCGACTTCAATGGCGTTGCCTGCGGTAAGTCCCAGCGGGGTGCTCATGTCGGTGAGCAGGGCCACGGTGTTCACGCCGGCGTCCTTGCCCAGGGCCACCATGGTTTCGGCCAGTTCGCGGGCGTTGCGCTCATCCTTCATGAAGGCGCCGCTGCCGACCTTCACATCCAGCACCAGCGAGCCGGTGCCTTCGGCGATCTTCTTGCTCATAATCGAGGAGGCAATCAGCGGGATCGCCTCGACCGTGCCGGTCACATCCCGCAGCGCATAGAGCTTCTTGTCCGCGGGCGCGAGGCCGGAGCCGGCCGCGCAGATCACCGCGCCGACCTCGGCCAGCTGCCTCATCATCTCGTCGTTGGTGAGCAGCGCCCGCCATCCCGGGATCGATTCGAGCTTGTCCAGGGTGCCGCCGGTGTGGCCCAGCCCGCGTCCGGACAGCTGCGGCACGGCGACGCCGAAGACCGCCACCAACGGTGCCAGCGGGAGGGTGATCTTGTCCCCCACTCCCCCGGTGGAGTGCTTATCCGCGGTCGGTTTGCCGAGTGAGGCGAAGTCCATCCGCTCGCCGGAGGCGATCATCGCCGTCGTCCAATGAGAGATTTCCTCCCGGTCCATGCCATTGAGCAGGATGGCCATGTTCAGTGCGGACATTTGCTCGTCGGCGATGGCCCCGCGGGTGTAGGCATCGATGGTCCAGGCGATCTGCTCGGGACTCAGTCTGCCCTTGTCCCGCTTGGCCCGGATGATGTCCACGGCGTCGAATGTCTCGGTCATATCCTGTTCCTCACTTGGTCCGTTCCGGCTTATCAGGCCAGATGCTGCGGGCCGAAGGCGTCCGGCAGCACCTGGTCCATCGTCTTGACGCCGGCAGGCGTCATCAGCAGCATGCCCGGCGCCCGAAACTCGTACAGCAGCTGCCGGCACCGGCCGCACGGCATCAACGGATTGCCGTCCCGGTCCACGCAGCTGAAGGCAGCCAGTTTCCCGCCGCCGGTCATGTTCAGCTGGCTAACCAGCGAACATTCGGCGCACAAGGTCAGCCCATAGGAGGCGTTTTCCACGTTGCAGCCGGAGACCATTCGCCCGTCGTCGGTCAGCGCCGCCGCGCCCACCGGGAACCCCGAATACGGCACGTAGGCTTTCTGCATCGCATCCGCTGCGGCCCGCCGGAGCGCCTCCCAGTCAACGGGTTGAGTCGTCGTCGGTTCCATCAATCAACCCTTGATGTACGGCACACCGCTGGCGGCCGGCGGTCGGGCACGGCCCACCAAGCCGGCGACAGCGAAGATGGTCACCACGTAGGGCAGCATCGCCAGAAACTGGTTCGGCACCGTGGAGCCGAGGGCACTGAGCACATACTGCAGGTTGGTGGCAAACCCGAACAACAGGGCGGCGAAGAACGCATAGAGCGGGTTCCAGCGGCCGAAGATCAGCGCCGCCAGCGCAATGTAGCCCTGCCCGGCGGTCATGTCCCGGCCGAAGCTGGAAACCAGGACCAGGGTGAAGAAGGCACCGCCGAAACCGGCGACGACGCCGGCCAGCAAGACGTTCATAAACCGCATCCGGTTCACCTTCACGCCCAGCGTGTCCGCGGCCTTGGGGTGCTCGCCGACGGCACGGGTGCGCAGGCCCCATTTGGTGTGGAACAGGCCCACGTAGATGACGGCCAACGCGATGTACATCAGATAGCCGACCACTGACTGCTCAAACAGAATGGGGCCGATGACCGGAATCTCGGACAGCACCGGAATGCTGATAATCGGCAGGCGCGGCGGTGAGTTCCATCTGGCCGGATCGGCGGCAAGTACGGTGGAGAACAGGAATCCGGTCAGGCCGGAAACCAGTACGTTGAGCACCACGCCGACAATCACCTGGTTGACGATGTACTTGATGCTGAACACCGCCAGTACCGCCGAGACCAAGACCCCGCCGATAGCCGCTGCAGCCAGTCCGACGAAGGCGTTGCCGGAGAGCGATCCGGCAACCGCCGCGGAGAACGCACCGAAGAGCAACTGCCCTTCGATGGCGATGTTGACTACTCCGGATCGTTCGCAGAGCACGCCGGAGAGAGACCCGAAGATCAGCGGCACGGCCAAGGTGAAGGATCCGGCCAGCAGCCCGTAAAGGGCCACGCTCGGTGTGCGGGCGCTGCCCACCACCCAGGTCAGGAAACCGATAATGAAAAGGACGGCAAACACGGCCACCAGCCAACCGGGGACCTTCCGGCCCGACTGGACCAGTCGGAAGGACCAGATGGCGGCGGCGAGCATCAGGATGGCGGTGACCCAGCCGGTGACAACCGCCGACAGCACGACATCGGGCAACACCACTGCATCATTGGAAGCCGACAGCCGGAAGGTGACGGAGTTGTCCGGCGCGCCGATGGCGAAGACCAGGAGGCCCATCACGGAGAGCACGGCCAGGATGACCGGGGTCTTCCAATTCCGCACAATGTCCGTGGGCGCTGAGCCCTGGAGCGGTTCGGTGACAGTAGCCGTGCTCATGCTGCACCTCCGGTGCTTGCGGTCTTGCGGGGTTTCGCCGTCAACTTGCCCGGCTCAGGCAGCCGGAAGATGGCCCGGACCAGCGGCGGAGCGGCGATGAAGAGGACAATGAGGGACTGGACCACCAGCACGATGTCGATCGCGGTGCCGGTATTGGTCTGCATGGTGACGCCGCCGGCGCGGAAGGCACCGAACAGCACACCGGCCGCAAACGTTCCCCACGGCGTCGAACGCCCCAACAATGCCACCGTGATGGCATCAAAACCGAAACTGGCCGCCACACCGGCCGTCAACACCTGTTCGGTGCCCGCGACCTGGGCGGTGCCGGCCAATCCGGCAAGTGCACCGGCAATCACCATCACGAGGACGTAGCCCTTGGTCACGCTGATGCCGGCCGTGCGGGCGGCATGCGGATTGGACCCCACGGCCCGCAACTCGAAGCCGATGGTCGAGCGGTAGAGCAGCCACCAGGCAAAGGCAGTGGCGAGGACGGCAACAATGAAGCCCCAGTGCAGCCGGAAGGCGTCACCGAAGAGCGGCGGGTACATGGCCGTCTCATCCAGCTTGGGGCTGATCGGATTGGTGGAGCCCGGCCGCTGGAATGCCGGAATGGTCAGCAAATACAGCACCAGGTTGATGGCCACATAGTTGAGCATGATCGACACGATCACCTCATGGGCGCCGGTCTTGGCTTTCAACAATCCAACCAGGCCGCCCCAGAGTGCGCCACCCACGATGCCGGCCAGGATGACCAGCAGCAGATGCAGCCCCACCGGCAGGTGCCAGCTGAAGCCGACCCAGGCGGCCAGGGTGGCGCCGATGATGATCTGGCCCTGGGCGCCGATGTTGAACAGCCCGGCGCGGAAGGCCAACGCCACGCCCAAGCCGGCGCAGATCAGCGGGGCTGCCACAGTCAGCGTCTGGGTCAGCGGGTAGATCATCCGGGTAAAGGTGGAGCCCTCAGCATTGAAGACCGACCCTTGGAAGAGGGCAATGTAGGCCTCGGATGAAGCTGTCCAGGCCGCGATCAGCATGTCCTGCGGCCTGGAAAAGAAGTAGCTGGATGTCCGGGCCACTTCTTCATTGGTGAAGGCGATCAGGACACCGCCGACGATCAGCGCCAGGACGACAGCGAGGACCGATACCAGAGCATTGCCCGTAACGATCCGCTGGATTACGGTCTGCTGTTCACGCAGCCCCGGCTGGAGGCTCTCCCCCGTGGGAGGAACGGCTGGCGGCGCCTGGGTGCCATCGCCAAGCTCGGCTGCTGCCACAAGCCGCTGCTCGTCGCCGTCGACTGCGGACTTGCCGCGTCCTGACCGCTTCCCGGCCTGCTCGCCGGACTCGTCGGTGCTCATTCCTCGCCTCCTTCGGCGTCTGTCTGCTCTGCTCCGGCCTGCGCCTGCTGTGCCTGGGCTTCTTCAGCGTTCATCCCGGCCATCATCAGGCCCAGCTCGCCGCGCGAGGTGCCGGCCGGAACGATGCCCATCAGCCGCCCTTGATAGAGAACGGCGATCCGGTCGGCCAGCTCCAGCACTTCGTCCAGCTCGGTGGACACGATCAGCACCGGCGTGCCGACGTCGCGCTCGGCCACGATCCGCTTGTGCAGGAACTCGATCGAGCCGACGTCGACGCCTCGGGTCGGCTGCGAGGCGATGAAGAGCTTCAGCGGCCTGGACAGTTCCCGGGCCATCACCACCTTTTGCTGGTTTCCGCCGGACAGCGTGCCCGCTGCGGTTTCCGCCGACTGCGTCCGCACGTCGAACTCCGCGATGTATTGCTCGGCGTTCTGGGCAATCAGGGCAGGCTTCATGCCCAGGCCGCGTGCAAAGGGCGGCTGGTCGTAGCGGTTGAGAATGAGGTTTTCAGCCACGGAGAAGGTCCCGACCAGGCCTTCGACGCTGCGGTCCTCCGGCACGAAGCCGACGCCGGCCTCGATGATGTCCTTGACGCTCCTGCCGACGAGTTCGCGGCCCTCAAGCCGGATGGAGCCGGACACATGGTCCTGCAAGCCCAGGATGGCCTCGGTCAGTTCGGTCTGTCCGTTGCCCTGCACGCCGGCCACCGCCATGATCTCACCGCGGGCAATCCCGAAGCTGATGCCGTCCACCACGCGCTGGCCGGTCGCCGAACGCACCGTGAGGTCGGAGATGGTGAACGTTTCCTCGCCAGGCTGCGCCGGTTCCTTGTTCAGCGTCAGGCTGACCGCCCGGCCCACCATCATTTCCGCCAATTCCGTGGTGGAGGCCGACGGCGGGGCATCGCCGACCACCTTGCCGCGGCGGATCACCGTGATGATGTCAGAAACGGCCTTGACCTCGCGCAGCTTGTGCGAAATGAAGACGATTGCCTTGCCGTCGGCTTTGAGCTGGCCCATGATGCCCAGCAGTTCGTCGGTTTCCTTGGGCGTGAGCACAGCGGTGGGCTCATCCAGGATCAGCACTTCCGCTTCGCGGACCAAGGCCTTGATGATTTCCACGCGCTGCTGCACGCCGACCGGCAGGTCCTCGATCACGGCGTCCGGGTCCACTTGGAAACCGTACTGGTCCGAAATTTTCCTGATCCGGGCCCGGGTTTCATCAAGGTTCAGCATGCCGCCGGCCTTCGAGGCTTCGTTGCCCAGCGCCACGTTTTCCGCGACGGTGAAGACCGGGACCAGCATGAAGTGCTGGTGCACCATGCCGATGCCGGCCGCCATGGCGTCGCCCGGGCCGTCGAAGGTCACCGGCTGGTCGTCCACCAGGATCTGCCCTTCGGTCGGCTCGTAGAGCCCGTAGAGGACGTTCATCAGTGTCGACTTCCCGGCCCCGTTTTCGCCGAGCAGGCTGTGCACCTGTCCCGGCTGGACCACAAGGTCAATGTGGTCGTTGGCGACCAGGGAACCGAATCGTTTGGTGATTCCTTTGAGCTCGAGCTTCAAACCCCAACCCACCTGTTCTTTGTCCGTAGGTACGACGGTCCTCATCCGGCATGGTTTCGGGCGGCGCCTTAACTGTGCCTAGCCTAAACCGATTCGGCCGCTGACAGCACGGACCGCCGCCCTCGGCACCGATGACCGGTGCGGAGAACGGCGGTCCGCTTCATGCTTACTGCTGCGGGCTGGCCTTGGATTCGACCTTGATGTCGCCGGAGATGATCGACTTCTTGATGGTCTCCAGTTCCGACTTGGTGTCGTTGGAAACGGCAGCGTCCAGGTCGTGGAACGGGGCCAGGGCCACGCCTCCGTTCTCCAAGGTACCGATGTACGGGGCGCTGTCGAACTTGCCCTCGGTATCGGTCTTGATGACGTCCTCGACGGCGTTGCCCATCAGCTTCATCACGGAGGTGAGGATGAATTCCTCTGCCTTGCCGGCGGTCTCGTAGCCGTCCGAGTCGACCCAGACGACCTTGGCGTCCTTGCCGTCCTTGTTGGCCTCGATCACGGCGTCCAGGGTGCCGAGGCCAACCGGCCCTGCCACCGGCATGATGATGTCGGCGCCTTCGTTGATGAAGTTCAGGGTGTTGGTCTTGCCCTTGCCCTGATCCTCGAAGTTGCCTACGAAGGTACCGTTCTGGGACTTCTTGTCCCAGCCCAGCAGTTCTACGTTGGCGTCCTTCTGCTTGTTGTAGTAGTCCACTCCGTCGGCGAAGCCGTCCATGAAGATGGTGACGGTGGGGATGTTCATACCGCCGTAGGTTGCTACCTTGCCGGTTTCGCTGGTTGCTGCTGCCGTGTAGCCGGCCAGGAAGGCTGCCTGCGCGGTGTCGTAGACGATCGGCTTGACGTTGTCGCTGAACTCGGGGTCGTTATAGTCGACGATCGCGAAATGGGTGTCGGGATTGTCTGCCGCTGCTTCCTTGGTGACGTCGCCCAGCAGGAAGCCGACCGTGAGGATCATGTTGCAGTCGGCCTGGACCATGGCGTCGACGTTCGGGCCGAAGTCGGTTTCGGCCTGGGATTCGGCTTCCTTGATCTTGATGCCCAGGTCCTTTTCGGCCATCTTCAGGCCTTCGTAGCTGGACTGGTTAAAGGAGCGGTCGTCGAACCCGCCGGAGTCGGAGACGATGCAGCCCAGGTAGTCAGTGGCTTCCGCCGCCGGACTGCCGCTGCCGCCCTGCTCGGCCGGCGGAGCGCCGCAGCCGGTCAGGACCAGGGCGGATGCGCCAAGCACTGCGGCGGAGAGGCCGGTGCCGCGCTTGATCTTGCGCAGTGAAGTCTTCAATTATCCTCCATGTAAGAACGTCTGCCCACGCCTACAGTTCAATGGTCGCTCCACAAGATGTGCGGCGCCTGCCTTGTACTCCGCGTGACACAGCACCTGGCCTGCAGGTGCACAGTTGATGAGCTTACAGTAGTGGGCTTACCGGCCTGGGGCGATGAGATCAGGACGGGCACGCCGCGATCGTTGAAAAGTTGTTACTTTTGGGTAGCTCCCGCGGCGACGTCCCGATGGCGGCGTGCAGCCAAGGTTGCCGCCTTGGCCATGACCCGGACGCCGACGCCGATGGCGTGCTCGTCCGGAATGTAGTCGCCGCGATGCAGATCAAAGGTTTCGCCCCCCGGTGTCCGGGTCCCGAGCCGCATCATGGCCCCGGGCACTTCCTGCGTCATCCAGGCGAAGTCCTCCCCGCCCATCGACTGCGGCGTCAAGGTCACGGCGTCCTCGCCAAGCTCGCTCCGGGCCGCGGCTTCGATCAGCGTGGTCTCCCGCTCGGTATTGATGACCGGAGGGACGCCGCGGGTGTGCTCCAACTTCACGTCCACGCCGAAGGGTGCCGCCACCTGGTTCACCACTTCGTCCACCAGTTCCCCGGCGGCATGCCATGCTTCGCCGTCGAGGCAGCGCATGGTTCCGGCCATGTAGCCCACAGCCGGAATAGCGTTAGGGGCTGCTCCGGCCTGGATCTGCCCCCAGACCAAGGAGACTGCACTGCGGACGTCGATCCGCCGGTTGATGACCGCCGGAACACTGACGGCGATCTCGGCCAGCGCAAACACCAGGTCCTCGGTCAAGTGGGGGCGCGAGGTATGCCCGCCGCGTCCGTTAAGCTGGATCCGGATGGTGTCGGAGGCGGAGGTGATGGCGCCAATCCGGGTGCCGACCAATCCGACGTCGATCCGCGGGTCACAGTGCAGCGCCAAGATCCGTGGCAGGCCATTCAAGACACCCTGCTCAATGACGGCCAAGGCCCCGCCGGGCATGGTTTCCTCGGCCGGTTGGAAGATGACCCGGACGCGGGCCGGCAGTTCGCCTTCCAGGTCGAGTTTGCGCAGGACCAGCGCTACCCCGAGCATCACCGTGGTGTGGATGTCGTGTCCGCAGGCATGGCTGATGCCGGTGTGGACCGAGGCGTACTCCAGGCCGGTTTCTTCCAGGACCGGCAGCGCGTCGATGTCCGCGCGCAGGCCGATGGCGAGCGGACCTTCGCCAACATCGACGAAGAGCCCGGTGCCGTCCAACAGTTGCGGTTCCAGCCCTGCGGCCGTCAATCGCGCCGCGAGCTTCTTCGTGGTGAGGAATTCCTTGTGCGACAGCTCAGGATACTGGTGCAGGTCCCGTCGGAAGTGCCTCAGTTCATCGAGCAGTGGCGATGCCCAGACGCCGATATTGAGATTGGCCGTCGGAGTTTCTGAAATCTTCTGCACACAAGCACTCTAGCGACTTGCGCGCCTGCCCACTGAGGGCCTGCACCGGATGCTGGCGTTTCCGCGTAACTCTTGACGGCTGCCCCGTTCCGGTTCCGCTACAGGACGTCGGTGTCGCCGCTGGCCCTGAGGTGTTCCACGGCTGACTTCACCTTCTGCGCGTGTTCCTTGGTGGTGACCAGCAGCGCGTCCGGGGTATCGACCACGACGACGTCCTCGATGCCGATCAGCGCAATGACCCGCTTGGTATCGGAAACCACGACGCCGGTGGCGGACTCCGCGAAGACCCTCGCCCCGTCGCCGAGCACCGTCAGCCCGGATGTTTCGCTGGCGGTGTTCAGCCGGCCGATGGCGGCGAAGTCACCCACGTCGTCCCACGAGAAGGATCCCGGGATCATCGCCACGTCGCCGGCGGCCGCCGCAGGTTCGGCCACCGCGTAGTCGATGGCTGTCTTGGGCAGGCCGGGCCAGACCCGGCGCATCACCGCGCCGCGCTGCGGTGTGTCCCAGGCCTCGGCGATCTCGCTCAGCCCGGCATAGAGTTCAGGTTCGTTGGTCTCCAGGTGCTTGAGCAGCACGTCGACGGGGGCCACGAACATTCCCGCGTTCCACGAATACTCGCCGGTCGCCAGGTATTCGCGCGCCACCTGTTCGTCGGGCTTCTCCACGAACTCGGCCACCGCATGCGCGTTCGGCGCCCCGGGCACCTGCAGTGCGCCGGCGGAGCGGATGTAGCCGAACCCGGTGGCAGGGTGGGTCGGGGTGATCCCGATCGTGACGATGTAGCCTTCGGCCGCGGTATGCACTGCCTCGCGCACCGCCTGCTGGAATTCTTCCACCGGGGCGATCACTTGGTCGGCGGCGAACGAGCCCATGATGATCCGCGGATCGCGGCGGTGCAGGATCGCCGCGGCCAGGCCGATCGCGGCTGCCGAGTCCTTCGGTTCCGGCTCCAGCACCAGGTTGGTGTCCTCCAGTTCCGGCAACTGGTCGCAGACTGCCTGTCGGTGCACCTTGCCGGTGACCACCAGCGTCCGCCCCTGGCACAACGGCTCCAAGCGCGCGTAGGTCGCGCGGATCAGTGTGGACCCGGAACCAGTCAGATCATGCAGGAACTTCGGCGCCGCCGCCCGCGACAGCGGCCACAGCCGCGTCCCGGTACCGCCAGCCGGGATTACCGCATAGAAACGATCCAGCACGGCATCCGCGTCCCGGCCTGCTAATTGAATGTTCACCTCTCCACGGTAATCCCACGAAAAGGTCAATGCCTCCATCCCTGGGCTGATTTTCGGGCGGCGCGGGCGGTGGATCCGCGGCAGGCAGGCCAGAACACCCTAATTAGGGCATGGTTCAGTTGCGTAAACAGCCGGATTTCCGCGGGATCCGGGGAGGCGGCCCCTATTTCCCCGATTGCTGTTAAAAAGGTCACACCGGCGGGTTCCTAAATTGAATAAGCCCTCAGCGAAGCCTAGATTAGTGTTGAGCTACAGAGTGCTCTCGCACCGGCGTCAACTCTTGCGTGGAAGCCACGCTGCGCCTCTGCGACGCAGGGAGGGTAATTCAGTGTCGAAGACACCAGCAGGGACCTTATACCGCGGCCGTGAAGGCATGTGGTCTTGGGTAGGACACCGCATCACGGGCGTCTCCATCTTTTTCTTTCTCTTGGTACACGTGCTCGACACCGCATTGGTCCGGGTGTCGCCCGGCGCCTATGACGCTGTCATGGCCACGTACAAGAACCCCATCATGGCCATCTTGGAAGCTGGTCTCGTAGCAGCCATCGTCTTCCACGCCTTCAACGGGCTGCGGGTCATCCTCATCGACTTCTGGAAGAAGGGCCCGAAGAACCAGGCCAAGCTTCTGTGGGGCGTCGTCGGCCTCTGGGTCGTCGTCATGATTCCGTTCCTCATTCGCCACCTCACGCTCGCTTTCACCGGGGGTCACTAAGTCATGTCGGTCAACACTGAAATCCAGGCCCCCCGCAGCGCCCGCATTGCCCCCGAGTACATGCGCAACAAGGGGCGCAAGGGCAACTTCGAGATGTACGCCTGGCTGTTTATGCGGCTCTCCGGCCTCATCCTGGTGGTCCTCGTTTTCGGCCACTTGTTCGTCAACCTGATGTTGGGCGAAGGCGTCCACGCCATCAACTTCGGTTTCGTGGCCGGCAAGTGGGCCGATCCGTTCTGGCAGGTCTGGGACCTGGCCATGCTGTGGCTGGCCATGCTGCACGGCACCAATGGCGTCCGCACCATCATTGAGGACTACGCGGAAAAGGACAGCACCCGCTTCTGGTTCAAGATGGTCCTGTATGTGGCCTCCGCCGTCATCATCGTGCTCGGCACCCTGGTGATTTTCACCTTTGATCCGTGCCCCGCCAACGCCAGCGCCGAGCTGCTGCCGTCGTTCTGCCCGGCACCGTAACCGGGGCCGCATAGAACGCGGTCCCGCTGCCTCGCCGCGGGCATGAAGCGGCGAAATACTTCAGTTCAACAGAAAGAGCATCCAGTATGCAGGTCCATAAGTACGACGTCGTCATCGTCGGCGCAGGTGGCGCCGGTATGCGCGCGGCCATCGAATCCGGCCAACGCGCGCACACGGCAGTACTGACCAAGCTGTACCCCACACGCTCCCACACCGGCGCTGCCCAGGGCGGCATGTGCGCCGCACTGGCCAACGTCGAAGAGGACAACTGGGAGTGGCACACCTTTGACACCATCAAGGGCGGCGACTACCTGGTGGACCAGGACGCCGCGGAGGTCATGGCCAAGGAAGCCATCGACGCCGTGCTGGACCTGGAAAAAATGGGCCTGCCGTTCAACCGCACGCCGGAAGGCAAGATCGACCAGCGCCGCTTCGGCGGGCACACCCGCGACCACGGCAAGGCTCCTGTGCGCCGCGCCTGCTACGCCGCGGACCGCACCGGCCACATGATCTTGCAGACCCTGTACCAAAACTGCGTCAAGCACAACGTGGAGTTCTACAACGAGTACTACGTGCTGGACCTGCTGCTGGTGGAGGAAGAGGCCCTCCGCGAAGACGGCACTCCCTACATGCAGAAGCGCGTCGCCGGCGTCGTCAGCTACGACCTGGCCTCCGGCGAACTCCACGTCTTCCAGGCAAAGTCCGTCATTTTCGCCTCGGGCGGCGTGGGCAAGGTCTTCAAGACCACGTCCAACGCGCACACCCTGACCGGCGACGGCATGGGCATTGCCTTCCGCCGCGGCCTGCCGCTGGAGGACATGGAGTTCGTCCAGTTCCACCCGACCGGCCTGGCCGGCTTGGGCATCCTGCTCTCCGAGGCCGCCCGCGGCGAAGGTGGAATCCTCCGCAACGCCGACGGCGAACGCTTCATGGAGCGCTACGCCCCCACCATCAAGGACCTGGCGCCGCGTGACATTGTGGCCCGCTCCATGGCCCTCGAGGTTCGCGAAGGGCGCGGCTGCGGTCCGAACAAGGACTACGTGCTGCTGGACCTGACCCACCTGGAGCCGGCGCACATCGACGCCAAGCTGCCGGACATCACCGAGTTTGCCCGCACCTACCTCGGCGTCGAGCCCTACACCGAGCCGGTGCCGGTATTCCCCACCGCGCACTACGCGATGGGCGGCATCCCCACCAACATCAAGGGTGAGGTCCTGCAGGACAACGACACCGTCGTTCCGGGCCTGTACGCCGCCGGCGAGGTAGCTTGTGTCTCCGTGCACGGCTCCAACCGCCTGGGCACCAACTCGCTGCTGGACATCAACGTCTTCGGCAAGCGTTCCGGCATCAATGCCGCCGAGTACGCCAAGACCGCGGACTTCGTCGAGCTTCCGGAAAACCCGGAGGCGTACACCATGGAACTGCTCGAGACGGTACGCGGCGGCACCGGCACCGAACGCGTCGCCCAGCTCCGCAAGGAACTGCAGGACATCATGGACGCCAACGTGCAGGTGTTCCGCGACGAGCAGTCCCTGACCGAGGCGCTGAACGTCATCGCATCGCTGCGCGAGCGCTACAAGAACATCAGCGTCCAGGACAAGGGCAAGCGCTTCAACTTGGACCTGCTCGAGGCCGTGGAGCTCGGCTTCTTGCTCGACATGGCCCAGGTGATGACCGTGGCAGCGCTGCACCGCACCGAGTCCCGCGGCGGACACTTCCGCGAGGACTACCCGGAGCGTGACGACGAGAACTTCATGAAGCACTCGATGTGCTACCTGGATGTTAATGCCGTGACTGACGTGACGGCTGGCATCCGCATGGATACCAAACCCGTGGTATTCACGCGCTACGAACCGATGGTGAGGAAGTACTAATGACCGCTGAGACTGTGGAACCTGCATCCAAGGTTGAACTCGCTCCGGGTGTCGGCGGCGGCGGCGAAATCCCCAGCTTCGACATCACGCTGAAGGTTCGCCGCTACGATCCCGAGATTTCCGAGGAAGCCCGGTGGGACGAATTCAAGCTCACCATGTACGGCACGGACCGTGTGCTGGATGCCCTGCATACGGTCAAGTGGGAGCATGACGGCTCGGTTTCCTTCCGCCGGTCCTGCGCGCACGGCGTCTGCGGTTCCGATGCGATGCGCATCAACGGCCGCAACCGCCTGGCCTGCAAGACCCTGCTGAAGGACCTGGACACCTCCAAGCCGATCACGGTGGAACCAATCAAGGGCCTGCCGGTGGAGAAGGACCTGATCGTGGACATGGAGCCGTTCTTCCAGTCCTACCGCGAGATCATGCCCTTCCTGATCAACAACGGCCACGAGCCCACCCGCGAGCGGCTGCAGTCCGCGGAGGACCGCGAGCGGTTCGACGACACCACCAAGTGCATCCTCTGCGCTGCCTGCACCTCCTCGTGCCCGGTTTTCTGGACCGACGGCCAGTACTTCGGTCCGGCCGCGATCGTCAACGCACACCGTTTCATCTTCGACTCGCGGGATGACGCCGGTGACATGCGGCTGGAGATCCTCAACGACAAGGAAGGCGTGTGGCGCTGCCGCACCACCTTCAACTGCACCGAGGCATGCCCCCGCGGCATCCAGGTGACCAAGGCCATCGCCGAGGTCAAGCAGGCCGTTCTGAGCCGCTCCGTCTAGCGTCGTACAGCAGTCCGCTCGGGATTTCCCAGGGACTGCCGCGCGGTGGCGTCGATTCCGTCAAGGAGTCGGCGCCACCGTCGTTTAAGGCTGCGTCGTTCAAGGCTCCGGCCAGTTGGCTGCGCACCGACAGCCTCCCCCACCGCTGCGTTCGTGCGCGTCCGGTGCCAGCGGGCCGCCGCATCTGGGGTACGGACGCAGTCAGGCGGCTGCGGCGCCGTCGTTCCGCCGGGCCCCTTTCTGCGGCTTCCGCCGGCGAAGGCCCCACGCCCGCCGCCGCAACGAGCGGCTGCCCCGGCCGCCTGCCAGAGCATGCCTGGCCACCGCGTCCGCCTTACCGATGGCGCCCCAGGCCGTGGCTACCATGTAGACCTGGCTGAGCAGGTAGAACCACACGAACAGGCCAAGGATGACGGCGGAAGAGGCCAGCAGCGGGTTGTTGCCGACATGCCCCAAGAGGGTCGAGGAGAAGTACCTGAGCACGGTGCTACCAGCGCCGGCGATTAACGCGCACTGCAACATGATGAGGCGCGGCATCCGGATGCCTGATGCGACGCGGAACAGGACCACTGCCACCGCCATGTCCAGCAGCAGCATGATCACAATGCCGGCGATGCGTGTCAGCGGCACTACGGCACCGCCGTCGAATTGAAGCCAGTCCAGGATCAGGTCCAGGGCCGTATTGGCGATGGCGGCGATGGCCGTCGTCACGATCAAGGCCACGGCCAAGATCAGCAGCGTTCCCATGTCCTTGAGCTTGACCAGGACGATGTTCGTCTTCAGCGGCGGCAGGTCGAAGATGCCGCGCATTCCCTTCCGCAGCCCGGCGATCCACCCCAGCGAGGTCCAGATCATCACCGCCGTGGAAATGATCAAGCTCAAGCTGAATGCCCTGCCCTGCGAGAACAGCTGCGCGGGTGAGACCAGGCCTCCACCGGGCTCCCCGGTGGTATTGATCAACCCCGGAGTGGTCTGGTCCAGCACCCGAATGATGGCCAGTTGCAGTTCACGATTGCCGGAGACCACCAGGCCGAGGATGGAAAACCCCGCAACCAGCATCGCGGCCACGGAAAAGAACAAGTTGTAGGCGCAGCCGGCGGCCAACAGTGGCCCATGCCGCAGTCCGTAGAGATTGAAGACCCGCATCAGGCGCCAGCAGTTGAGCTGCGCCAGCCGGTACTGGGAGCTGGCCAGCAGGCCCTTCCATCGGCCGTCTTCGCGCTTGGCACGGCCCGCGTCCCGCCGCAGCCTGAGCGCGGCGAGGACCATTTGCTGCCGTTGCAGCGGATCCGGCCTTCCCTCAGCCTTCTCCTGCGGATTCGGCACCAAAGGTCAACTCTTCCCGTAGATTCCACACACCCGTCGGATCGTGCTCGTAGAGGCCCATGCTACTAACGCGGAAGGAGGCGTCATAGTCGGCGAGCTTGCACTCGGCCGAATCCATGCTGGCTTCGCTGACATCGTGGGCCACGGTCACATGCGGGTGGAAGTCGAACTCGAGGTCGTGTTCCAGCGGCCCGGACTGCAGCTTCCGGTGCAGCTCAACGCAGTCGTCGAAACCGTCCCGGATGCCCAGGTAGACCACGGGCGAGACCGGTCGGAAGCTGCCCGTTCCACACATGCCCAAGGTGAAGGGAGCCTGCCTGCGGGCAACCGAGCGGACGTGCTCGGTCGCCTCGTCCCAATCGTGCACCGGGGTGGTGGTGATCAGCGTGATGTGCGGCGGTATTACGGCGGCCATGGGGTCGCCGAAGGACGCACGCCAGCCTCGCAGCTCGCTGGCCATGGGCTCGGGGATCCCGATCACCACTCCGACGCTTCCGACCGCAGGCCGGGCACCCGGGTCAGTACCGCCGTCGTGCTCCACACGGGCAATGCTGTCCTGGTCCTGCTGGCTCATGGCTAGCGCGCGCCTCCGGCGGGAAGAAAACCTACCTTGCTGTACACATCAGCGAGTGTAGCCGACGCAATTGAACGGGCTTTCTGTGCCCCGCGGGCCAGCAGCCGGTCGAGTTCGGCCGGGTCGTCCAACAGTTCCTGGGCCCGGGCCTGCACCGGAGCAAGCGTCTCGACGACAACATCGGCCAGATCCACCTTCAGGTGCCCGTACATTTTGCCTTGGTACTCCTGCTCCAGCTGGGCGATGCTCTTGCCGGTGAGGGTGGAGTAGATGGTGAGCAGGTTGGAGATGCCCGGCTTGGCTTCGCGGTCGAAGCGGATTTCGGTGCCGTCGTCGGTGACCGCCGACTTGATCTTCTTGGCCGCCTGCTTGGGGTTGTCCAGGATGTTGATCAGGCCGGCGGGCGATTCCGCGGATTTGGACATCTTCGCGGTGGGGTGCTGCAGATCGTAGATCTTCGCGCCCTCCTTGGGGATGACCGCTTCCGGCACCACGAAAGTCTCACCGAATCGGTGGTTGAACCGCTGGGCCAGGTTTCGCGCCAATTCCAAGTGCTGGCGCTGGTCCTCCCCCACCGGCACGCCGTAGGGGCGGTAGAGCAGGATGTCCGCCGCCATCAGCACCGGGTAGGCGAACAGGCCCACGGTGGCGGCGTCGGTACCGTTCTTCTGGGTCTTGTCCTTGAATTGCGTCATCCGGGACGCCTCGCCGAAACCGGTCACACAGTTGAGCACCCAGGCCAGCTCGGCGTGCTCGGGAACATGCGACTGGACGAACAGCGCCGTGCGCTCAATGTCGATACCGCCGGCGATGTACTGCGCGCAGGTAACCCGGGTGCGCTGGGCCAGATCCTTGGGATCGTAGTCCACGGTGATGGCGTGCAGGTCCGGGATGAAGAAGAAGGTTTCGTACTCGTCCTGCAGCCTCACCCAGTTGATCAGTGCACCCAGGTAGTTGCCCAGGTGCAGTGAGTCAGCCGATGGCTGCATACCGGAGAGCAGTCTGGGGCGCGCGGCCTGCGGCGGCATCGCCTGCCCGTTGTCCGCCATGGCGGTGTGGGTCGGTTCTGTGGTTCCTGTGCTCATCTGGATGCTTTCTAAAACTGGTAGTCAACGACCAGCGGTGCATGGTCGGAGAAGCGGGCGTCGTAGCTGGCGGCACGGTCAACCACGGCCGCGGTTGCCAGGTTGGCCAACGAAGGAGTGGCTACCTGGTAGTCGATCCGCCAGCCTGAATCGTTGTCGAAGGCCTGGCCGCGCCAGGACCACCAGGTATAGGGACCGCTGACCGGGCCGACCAGCGAGCGGTGCACGTCGCGCCAGCCGATCTCTTCACCGAAGAACCGGTCGAAGTAGGCCCGTTCCTCGGGCAGGAATCCGGCCCGCTTGACGTTGCCTTTCCAGTTCTTGATGTCCAGCTCGGTGTGTCCCACGTTCAGGTCACCCACCACCAGGGCGTAGTCCCGCTCGGCCTTCAGCTGCGGGAGCCGGTGGCACATGGTGTCCAGGAATCGGTACTTGTCCACCTGCTTGGGGGTGTCCACCTCGCCGGAATGGACGTAGGCGCTGACCACGGTCAGGGTCTTTTCGCCGTCGATACCCTCGACGGCGAAGTCGGCCTCCACCCAGCGGCCCGAGGACAGGAAGTATTCGTCGCCGATGTGGCTCCGGGTGGCGGTCGGCGCAACACGGGAGGCGATGGCGACGCCCGCGCGGCCCTTCGCCTCCGCTTCGGCATGCAGGATATGCCAGTCGCTGCCCAGCAACTCATGCACGACGGCGTCGGGCGCCCGCACCTCCTGCAGGCACAGAATGTCCACGTCCCGGGAGGCCAGCCAGTCGCCCATGCCGCGCTTGTAGGCAGCGCGGATGCCGTTGACGTTGACGCTGGCGATCCGCAGCGTCTTGCCCGCCGGAATCAGTCCGGCCGCTGCGTCGCGGGAGATGGTCGGTGCGGTGGAAACGGTTGCCAAAGTCACCCGACTACCTTACCCAACCCTTCAGTTCAGCTGACAACCGTGCCGGTGACGGTGCCGCCGTCGTCTTCCTTGTGGATCATGCCGCGGCCGTTGTGGGCGGTGATCTCCACCGTTTCCAGGGCGCGGTCCACCATGCCTTCGTCTTTGCCGCGGTAGTCGCGGATCACCTTGGCCTGGACCTGGATGATCTTGAAGCTGTGGTCCAGTTTTTCGTCCCGTACAGCGTTGGCCCGCGAGATCTGTTCATCGATGACCGCGGTTCCCCCACCGGGAGCAGGGTTCACCCGCCCGGCGTAGTCGGCCTGCACGCTGGCCAGCTTTTCCTTGGCCTTGCGCGTGGCGCCCCGGACGCTGAAAACCACGAACGTGGCCAGGACCAGCCAGGCCAGCGAGACCGCGACCACGATCCAGCCGATGACGTCGTTTTCGTTGGCGGCGAAGATGACTGCCACCAGGAAGACCAGCACCAGCACGGCCAGGCTGATGTTGCCGGCTTTGAGCGGCATCTGCCGGGCGGCGGACGAAACAGAGGAAGAATCGGGACCAAGAGATCGCATGGGCCTATTCTCTCAAATCCACGGGCCTGCGTGCGCCGACTCCGCCCACAGCTTGACGCGCCGCCTTCCACGTGCGGATGCGGCACCCGCTGCGGCGTCCGGCTCAATTCAGGAAGAGCTTGCGCAGCCGGCCCGTGCTCAGGATCAGCCCAAGCACGATCATGACCAGGAAGTACAGCAGATGGACCAGAATGGCGCCGGTAAAGACGCCGGCGCTGAGCTGGCGCAGCATTTCCACTCCGTGCCAGAGCGGCAGGGCCTGGATCAGCCACTGGATCGGCTCCGGGTAAACGCTGAGCGGATAGAACGTCGCGGAGAACAGGAACATCGGCAGCATGATGAAGTTAATCCAGTCCATTTGCTGGAAGGTCTTCATATAGCTGGTGATCGCCATGCCGAACGACGCGAAGCCGAAAGCCACCACCACGGCGGCCGGAATCATCAACAACGCCCAGGGGGACGTGATCAAGCCCATGGCGCCCATCACCGCGGTGAATCCTGTGGCGTAAAGCGCACCGCGCAACAGCGCCAGCAGGATCTCGCCCAGCGCCACGTCCAGCGGCCCCAGGGAGGTGTACAGCATCCCTTCATAGAGCTTGGCGAAATGCAGCTTGAAGAAGACGTTCCAGGTGGAGTCGTACACCGCACCGTTCATGGCAGAGACAGCCAGCAGCGCCGGGGCGATGTAGTTCGCGTAGCCGATTTCCGTCCCGCCGGGGCCGGTGACGGTGCCGATCAGCGAGCCCAGGCCAATGCCCATGGCCACCAGATACAGGACCGGCTCGACAAAACCACTGATCATGATCGCCCAGTTGGTGCCCCAGGTGGCCTTCACCCCGCGGGAGAAAACCGCGCGAACGTTGCCGGCATAGAGCGAGCCGAGCGGACGGCGGGACGATTCCAGCCGCAGCTGCTGCGACGCAATGTGCTGGCTCATTTGCCCAGCCTCCTGATGTAGACGCGGCGCGCGAAGATCCAGCCCACCACGCAGAGGACGGCCAGGTAGGCCACGTGCAGCACGGTCAGCCAGACGGGCTCCACATAGCCGTAGCTGAGCACCCGGCCGAGTTCGGTGGAGTGCCACAGCGGGGAAATCCAGCCGATCCAGCGGACCAGCAGCGGCATGGCTTCCAGCGGGAAGAAGGTGCCGGAGAACAGGAACAGCGGCATCACGATAAACCGCTGCACCAGCGCGAACTGGCCGCGGTCCTCTTCAATGCTGGCCGAGTACGCCATCAGCGGCAGTCCGAAGGACATCCCGGCCAGCGCCGCGGTAAAGATCATCACCCATCCGGTCGGTTCAACCACCGCGCCGAACAGGACCAGGCACAGAAAGTAGAGCCCGGTGGTCAGCAGCAGACGGGCCAGCACACCCATCGAGTGACCGTTGACCAACTGCTGGCTCTGCAGCGGGGAGGCGTTGGGGCCGTAGTAGGTCTTGCGCCATTTGAAGCCGGACATGACCGAGTAGGTGTTCTCTTCGCTGGCCACCATGATCGCCGCGGTGGCCAGCAGCGCCGGAGCCACGAACACCAGGTACGGCACTGCCTGGCCGTTGCCGGCGTCCAGCGACACGCTGGTGTTGGCGTCCACCAGCGTGGCCAGCCCCACACCCATTGCGAAGAGATAGACCAGCGGCGTGCCGACGGCGGTCATCAGCACCGTCCAGCCGTAGCCGCGCAGTTGCCGCAGCCAGTGCTCCATGAAGTAGAACGACCCGAAGTTGCGGGCCCGTTCTGCCGACTGCAGCGGTGAAAGCGGCGAGCGCAAACCGGTCACCGGCCGGGTGAGCGCGTCGACCTCGCGCAGCGTCAGCTGGGCCGGGACACGAGCTTCCACCGAACCTGCCGCCGCGGCGGCATCCGGTTCGGCCGACGGGGCGGCATCCGGTTCGGGCGCCGGCGTCCCGCGGCCGGCAGCGGGCTCGGCCGAGGCCGGTGAGGCGGCTTCCGCCTCGTGCCCGCCGGGCACCTGCGAAGGCTGTTGCTCAGTCAATGAGGCTCCTGCCGGTGAGCCGGAGGAAAACATCCTCCAGGCTGGAGCGCCGCACCAGCGACGTGATCGGGCGAAGCCCGCGGTTCGACACCTGCTCGAGCGCCGCCTCGCCGTCGTCGGCATAAATGAGGACGCGGTCGGGCAGCGTTTCAAGCCGCTCCCCGATGCCTCCCAGTTCCGGCGCCACGGTGGTATTCCGCTCGGAACCGAACCGAAGCTCGAGGACCTCGCGGGTGGAATGCTCGCGGATCAGGGCAGCCGGCGAACCTTCCGCCATGATTTTGCCCTTGTCGACCACGATCAGGCGGTCACAGAGCTGCTCCGCCTCATCCATGTAGTGGGTGGTCAGGATCAGCGTGACCCCCGCTTCCTTGAGCCGGAAGAGTCGATCCCACAGGATGTGGCGTGCCTGCGGATCGAGGCCGGTGGTGGGCTCGTCGAGCAGCAGCACCTTCGGATCGTTCATCAGCGAGCGGGCAATGGTCAGGCGCCGCTTCATGCCGCCGGAGAGGGCATCGACCTTCGCCTTGGCCTTGTCCGTCAGCTGCGCGAATTCCAGCAGCTCGTCGGCCTTGGGCCGCAGGTAGGAATAGGGCAGCCCGAAGTAGCGGCCGTAGACAATCAGGTTGTCGCGGACCTTCAGTTCCTCATCCAGGTTGTCCTGCTGCGGGACCACGCCCAGATGCGCCCGCACTTCGGGTCCGTGCTGGTCCGGATCGAGGCCCATGATGCTCAGTTCGCCCGAGGTGCGCTGCGAGACGCCGCCGATCATCCGCATGGTGGTGGATTTGCCCGCACCGTTCGGGCCGAGCAGGCCGAAGGACTCACCAGCCTGGACGTCGAATGAAATGCCGTCGACGGCGTTGAAGTCGCCGTACGTCTTCACCACATTCCGGGCGGTGATGACGGCGGCGGGCGCCTGCTGCGGCAGCCGGTGTGAAAGAGATGTTTGAGGCACTGCTATAGCCTAGATCACATCACTGATTGAGGAAGCCAATCAGGGTCATTCTGGTCAACTCCACAGGGCGACGTGGACTTTGGAGCCGCGGCGCGCCAGCCCGCGCGGCCCGCCCGGCGCCACCATGGCCGCGGTCGCCGAAGCCGTACCGGCCAGACGCTGCAACGTCCGGGCAGCAGCCGTTGCCCGGCCATGGTCCAGAGTGCTGGCCCACCACAGCCCGGGCACCGGGGTGCCCGCGGCGGGCAACCGCACCAGCAAGTCGCCGGCCAGTTCTGGCCGGACAATGTGTTCGAGCGCCAACATGATGCCTTCGCCCGACCGGACGGCGGCCAGGGCGCTGGTTTCGCTGGACATCTCGATCGTCTCCGCCGGGCCGGGCAGCGGCCCTGGCCAACCTTGCATCTTGAGACCATCCAGGCCGGCGGGACCGGTGAACCAGCGGTAACCCAGCAACTGCCCGGCCAGGACTTCACCCTCCAGCCGGGCCAACGGGTGGACGGGCGACGCCACCAGCACCCGCTGGTAGCGCAGGAACGGGACCACCTCCAGCGCAGGGTGCTGCGGAGGCTGCGGCCGGGCTCCCAGGGCTATGTCGTAGGCGTGGTTGGCCAGCAGGGCGGCGATGTCCGCGGCCGGCTCCACCACCACGTCCACCGTGGCGCCAGACACCCGCTTAGTGTAGTAATCCACCAGCCGGCCGGCGGCATGTTCGGCAAAATCCGCGGTGGCCAGCACCCTCAGGCTGCCGGACGCGTCTTCGGCGTGGGCCACCTCGCGGCGCGCGTGCTCGGCCAGTCCCACGATTTCCTGCGCGTATGCGGCCAGCGCGCGCCCGCCGGGCGTCAGGGCAATGCCGCCGCCCGACCGGACGAACAGCGGATCGCCCAAATCCTGGCGGAGCGCGGCCAACGCGGCCGAGACTGCCGGCTCGCTGACCTCCAGCTCCTCGGCGGCGGCACGCAGCGAACCCAGTTGTGCCACCAAGGCAAAGGCCTTGAGCTGGTTGAAAGTCATGGACATCGCCGGTCATAACCTTTCGCTTATGAGGATCTTGACACCCCTTGGAGCCAGGAGCAACATGTGCCTCAGGGGGGGCCCTCAGTGGTGAGGGTGACGTGTGCTTGAGGGGTAGACCATGCAGATTCCTGCTCCGTTCGACTATGTCCGGGCCAGCGACGTGGACGATGCGATTGCCCTGCTGGAACGCCATGGGCCGGAGTCCCGGCTGGTGGCCGGCGGGCACAGCCTGCTGCCGATGATGAAGCTGCGGCTGGCGCGGCCGGAGTGGCTGATCGACATCAACGGCCTCGCCGAGCTCGACTTTATGGTGCGCGACGGGGACGTGTTCAGGGTCGGCGCACTGACCCGCCACACCACACTCCTCGAGTCGGCCGAGGTCGCTCGCTTGTTCCCGATCGTGACCGATGCCGAGCAATTCATCGCCGATCCGGTGGTGCGCAACCGCGGCACGATCGGCGGCTCGCTCTGCCAGGCGGACCCGGCCGAAGATCTCTCCACGGTCTGCGATGTGCTGCGCGCCGAGGCGGTGATCCGGGGCGCCGCCGGCGAGCGCGTCATCTCCATGGATGAGTTCCACCGCGGCCCGTACGAGACCGCCGTCGGGCAAAACGAACTCTTGGCCGAGCTCCGGTTCCCCATCCTCGCCAGGTCAAGCAGCGCCTACGAAAAGGTGGAACGCCGGGTTGGCGACTGGGCTACCGCAGCAGCGGGGGCCGCCGTCTCGCTGGCGGCGGACGGCACCATCGACGAGTCTTCGGTGGGGCTCACCGCGGTGGGTCTGGACGGCACAGTGGCCGGGATCGGCGACCTGTTGCACGGCCGGCGTCCGGACGAGGACCTCTTCGCGGAGGCAGGCCGGATGGCCGCCGCCGCGTGCGAGCCGGTCTCCGACCAGCGCGGCGGGATCGACTACAAGCGGCATTTGGCCGACGAACTGACCCGCCGCGTGCTCCGCCGTGCCTTCGCACGCGCGTCCGAAGAACAGGAAGGCTGAACCATGCAGATCAGCATGAGCGTCAATGGCAACGAAGTCACCCGCGATATCGAACCGCGCGTGCTGCTGGTCCATTTCATCCGCGAGGAACTGGGCCTGACCGGAACCCATTGGGGCTGCGACACCAGCAACTGCGGCACCTGCGTGGTGCTGATGGACGGCCAACCGGTGAAGTCCTGCACGGTGCTGGCGGCCATGGCGGACGGGCACGAGATCCGGACGGTCGAAGGACTGGCCAGCAACGGCACCCTGGATCCTGTCCAGCAAGGATTCATGGAGGAGCACGGGCTGCAGTGCGGCTTTTGCACCCCCGGCATGATGCTCACCGCACGCGCCCTGCTGGATAAGAACCCGCATCCTGGCGATAGCGAAATCCGTCAGGCGATCTCCGGCCAGATCTGCCGCTGCACCGGCTACGCCACCATCGTCCGCTCAATCCAATGGGCAGCAAACCACCCCGGCGGCAAGGTCGCCCCGGTGGACGCTGCCCAATCCAATGAAACTGAAGGGGTGACGGCATGACCACCATCCAGGAGCGGCTGGCGGCGCCGGGCCCGGGAGACCGCACCCGGCCGGGCAATCCGGCCGCCGACGACAAGGACCGGCCGATCGGATTCGGGCGGATCCAGCGCAAGGAAGACCCCCGGTTCGTCCGCGGCAAGGGTCACTACGTTGACGACATTGTGCTGCCGGGCATGCTGCATGGCGCGATCCTGCGCGCCCCCGTGGCGCATGCCAGGCTGGTCTCGATGGACACGTCCGAGGCGCTGGCCCACCCGAAGGTCAAGGCAGTCATCACCGGCAAGGACCTGGAAGCCTTGAATCTTGCCTGGGCGCCGACACTATCCGCGGACGTGCAGGCCGTGCTGGTGACGGACAAGGTCCGGTTCCAGGGCCAGGAGGTCGCGTTCGTCGTCGCCGAGGACCGCTACGCCGCCCGTGACGCGCTGGAACTGATCGATGTCGAATATGACATCCTGCCGCCGGTCATCGACGCGCGCAAAGCGCTCGACGCCGATGCACCCGTCATCCGCGACGACCTCGACGGCCGCACCGACAACCACATCTTCGATTGGGAGATTGGCGACGCCGACGAAACCGAGGCAGCGTTCGCCACGGCCGACGTCGTCGTCGCCCAAGACATGGTCTACCCGAGGGTTCATCCTGCCCCGATGGAAACCTGCGGTGCGGTAGCGGATTTCGATCCCATCGACGGCGCGCTGACCCTCTATGAGACCACGCAGGCCCCGCATGCCCACCGCACCCTGTATGCGATGGTGGCCGGCATTCCCGAGCACAAGATCCGCGTGGTGTCCCCGGACATCGGCGGCGGGTTCGGCAACAAGGTGGGCATCTATCCGGGCTACGTCCTCGCCGTCGTCGGGTCCATTGTCACCGGCAAACCGGTCAAGTGGGTGGAGGACCGCTCGGAAAACCTGATGTCCACCTCCTTCGCGCGGGACTACCTGATGCACGGGGAAATCGCCGCCACCAAGGACGGCAAGATCCTGGCCCTGCGGACCACTGTGCTGGCCGACCACGGTGCGTTCAACGCCACCGCGCAGCCCACCAAAACCCCGGCCGGCTTCTTCAGTATCTTCACCGGCAGCTACGACCTGCAGGCGGCACACTGCAAGGTCACCGGCGTGTACACCAACAAGGCGCCGGGCGGCGTCGCCTATGCCTGTTCCTTCCGGGTCACCGAGGCCGTTTACCTGGTGGAACGCATGGTGGACGTGCTGGCACGCAAGCTGGAGATGGATCCGGCCGAACTGCGGCTGAAGAACTTCATCCGGCCCGAGCAGTTCCCCTACGCCAACAAGACCGGTTGGGAGTACGACTCGGGAAATTACGAACCAGCCATGCGGCTGTCCATGAAAATAGCCGGCTACGAGGACCTGCGCCGCGAGCAGGCCGAGAAGCGCGAGCGCGGCGAGTTGATGGGCATCGGCGTCTCCTTCTTCACCGAGACCGTCGGCGCCGGCCCGCGCAAGCATTTCGACATCGTGGGTCTGGGCATGGCCGACGGCGCCGAACTGCGGGTCCACCCCACCGGCAAGGCCGTCGTCCGGCTGTCGGTGCAATCGCAGGGGCAAGGCCACGAGACCACCTTCGCGCAGATCGTGGCTGAGGAGCTGGGCATTCCGCCGGAGGACATCGACGTGGTGCACGGCGACACCGACCAGACGCCGTTCGGCCTGGGCACCTACGGCAGCCGCTCCACGCCGGTGAGCGGCGGGGCGGTGGCGCTGGTGGCCCGCAAGGTCCGGGACAAGGCGAAGTTCATCGCGGCCGCGATGCTTGAAACCCGTCCCGAAGACCTTGAATGGGAGAAAGGCCGCTGGTTCGTCAAGGGCGACCCCACCGCCGGCAAGACGATGGCGGAAATCGCCTTGGGTGCCCACGGCACCGTCGCGTTGCCCGAAGGAATCGACGGCAACCTCGACGCAGTGGTCACCTACGATCCACCCAACCTGACCTTCCCGTTCGGCGCCTACATCTGCGTGGTCGACGTCGACCCCGGCACCGGCCGCGTGAAAGTCCGCCGGTTCATCGCGGTGGATGACTGCGGCACCCGGATCAATCCGATGATCATCGAAGGCCAGATCCACGGCGGCCTGACCGACGGCGTCGGGATGGCGCTGATGGAGATCCTCGAATTCGACGAGGACGGCAACTGCCTGGGCGGCTCCTTTATGGACTACCTGATCCCGACGGCGATGGAGGTGCCGGATTGGGAGACCGGATTCACGGTCACGCCGTCGCCGCACCATCCCATTGGCGCGAAGGGCATCGGCGAATCCGCCACGGTGGGGTCCCCGCCGGCCATCGTCAACGCCGTGGTTGACGCACTGGCGCCGTTCGGGGTCACACACATGGACATGCCGTGCACCCCCGCGCGTGTCTGGGAGGCCATGCAAGGCCGGCCGAGGCCACCGGTGTGACATGCCGCTGCGCGAGATGGCCCTGGCCGCCAGGGCCGATGAACTGACCAGGCGGCGGGAACCTTATGTCCGTGCCACCGTGGTCCGCGCCCAGCATCCGACCAGCGCCCGTGCCGGCGACACCGCGCTGGTTTTGGCCGACGGTGCCATCGAAGGGTTCGTGGGCGGGAACTGCGTGGAAGCGTCGGTGCGCGACTACGGGCTGCGGACCTTGGCCTCCGGCGAGCCGCTGCTGCTGCGGGTGACGCCGGGCGAGCCGGTCCGCAACCACGAGGACGGTGCGGTCACCGTGGCGAATCCGTGCCTCAGCGGCGGCTCGCTGGAGATCTTCCTGCAGCCGCACCTGCCGCCGCCACGGGTCGTGGTGGTCGGCGCTGGCCCGATAGCGCAGGCGCTGGCCGCCCTGGGTTCGGTGCTGGGCTTCGAACCGGAACTGATGCACGGCAGCGCGGCGGATCCCCGGCCAGACGATGCCGCGCTCATCGTCGCCTCGCACGGCCGGGAGGAGGAAGCGGCCCTCACCGCGGCGCTGCAGGCCTCCGTCCCCTACGTGGCGCTGGTGGCCAGCGAACGCCGCGGCAGCGAGGTTCTCGCCTCGCTGGACGTCGACGAGGAGCTGTGGTCCCGGGTGCATTGCCCGGCCGGATTGCCGCTCGGCGCCCGCACGCCGGAGGAAACGGCGCTGGCCATCTTGGCGGAGCTGGTCTCCGAACGCTCTGCCGCGGCCGCCCCGCCGGCGGCCGCAGGCGCGGCCCGTCCGGAGGCCGCAGCGGACGGGGGCCGACCAGCAGCCGCAGCGTCCGGTGTCGAAGCGGCGGCCGCAGCAGACGGCGTGAAAGCGGCCGCCGAGGCAGGCTCGGCTGAGCCGGCCACCGCGCTGGACCCGGTCTGCGGCATGACCGTTCCGGCCATCCACACCACCCCGCATGTGGAACACTCCGGCACAACGGTTTACTTCTGCTCCGCCGGCTGCCGGGCTGCCTTCCTCAAGGATCCGGAGCACTATGCCGTCGTCTCCTGAACATCGGATCGCCGCCCTGGTGCTCGCTGCCGGAGGATCCCGCAGGCTCGGCCGGCCCAAGCAGCTGCTGCCCTACGGTGACGGCGTGCTGCTCGACGCCGTACTCGGCACCGCCCGCGCATCCGGGTTCGACCAGATCGTCCTGACCCTGGGCGGAGCCGGCGATGCGGTGCGACGGTCCGTGGACACCAGCGGCTGCGATGTGGTGGACAACCCGGCGTACGCCGACGGCTGCTCGTCCTCGATTGCGGCGGCCATACCCGCGCTGCACCCGCAGACCGAAGCCGTGGTGCTGTTGCTCGGCGACCAGCCCGGCGTAACGCCGGCCACGGTGCACACGCTGCTCGCCGCGCGGGGCGACGCCCCGCTGGCGGTGTGCCATTACGACGACGGCGTGGGCCATCCGTTCGCGTTCCACCGCTCGCTGTTCCCGCTGCTGGCCCAGCTGCACGGCGACAAGGCGGTGTGGAAGCTGCTGGCGCAACACGCCGTCGTCGAGGTCGCGATTCCGGGACCGATCCCGCTGGACGTGGACACCGAGGACGATTACCGGCAGGTCCTCGCCGTCCTGCGGAGCACGCCGTGACCTCGCCGGCGCGCGCCGACGCGCAGGACGGCAACCAGGCGGAGGTCCGGAACCGCATTCCTGACGTGGACTCGCTGATCGCGTCGCTGGACGCGGTGGACTACCTCGCCGACACGGGCCTGGCCACCGCGCTGTTTCTGGCCCTGCGGCTCCCGCAGCCGATCCTGCTGGAAGGCGAAGCCGGAGTGGGCAAGACCGAAGCCGCGAAGGCGCTGGCCCAGGTGCTGGACACTCCCCTGTATCGGCTGCAGTGTTACGAGGGCATCGACGCCGGCGAAGCGTTGTACGAGTGGAACCACCAACGCCAGTTGCTGGGCATCCGGCTGGCGGAAGTGCAGCACAGCGAACTGGCCGAAACGGATCTCTTCGCCGAGAAATACCTGCTGCGCCGCCCCCTGCTGCAGGCCATCGAGCACCCGGGCCCGCGGCCGGCCGTGCTGCTGTTGGACGAGATCGACCGCGCGGACGCCGAGTTCGAAGCCTTCACCTTCGAACTGCTCGCCGAAGCGGCCGTGAGTGTCCCCGAGCTGGGAACCATCCGTGCCGTGCATCCGCCGATCATCGTCCTGACCTCCAACCGGACCCGCGACCTGCACGACGCGCTCACCCGCCGCTGCCTCTACCACTGGATCGACTACCCGGCACCGGAGAGGATCGCCGAGATCGTGCGGCGCCGGGTTCCGTCCAGCACCGAATCCATCGCACTGCAGGCGGCGGCCGCCGTCGCCCGGCTGCGCACATTGGACATGGTCAAGCCGCCTGGCATCGCCGAGGCCATCGACTGGGTGTCCGCGCTCAGCCTGCTGGGGGCGGACCGGCTGGACGCGGCGAGCGCTGAACGGACCTGGGGATCGGTGCTCAAGAACAGGGATGACCTTGAGCTCATCGCCGCCCGCGGCAGCGCGTGGTTGGTCGGCAGCCATGACTGAGCGCGGCATCGACGGCGCCGCGCCACCCGCGGACACCGCGGCATTTTGTGCCGGCATAACGACGGCGCTGCGCCGCGCCGGAGTGACCACCTCACCGGACCGCGCGGGCCGGCTGGCCGAAGCACTGCGTCTGCTGCCGCCGGCCGACCGGACCACGCTGTACTGGGCCTGTCGCGTGGTGCTGGTCTCCGACCATGAGCAGCTGCCGGTTTTCGACGCCGTGTTTGCTGCGGTCTTCGGCGGCTCCGCCATGCCGGATCCGGCTGAACACCGCGGCGATCCGAACCACCCGCCGTGGTCTGGCCAAGGCGCCACGGAAAGGCCGACCGGCGCCGGCAGCCCGTCCGACCACCGCCCGGCACCGGAGGCGGCCCTGCCGCCCGGCCTGTTCCCGGGCCGGGATGGATCCGGCACCGGCGGGGGGCCGCCGCGCGAATCGGTGCTGCTGATGTCCTCACGCCAGGAGCGGCTGCACCAAACGTCGTTTGCGGACCTGACCGAGGACGAAACCGCCATCATGCGGCATTTGGTCCGCCGGATCGTGCTCTCCACTCCGGTCCGGGACAGCCGGCGGACCCACCGGTCGGCCCGCAGCAGCTCCCGGCTGGATATCCGCCGCACCGCCCGGACCGCCCGCCGCAACGGTCCCGATGCCACCCGCCTGGTCTTTGCGCAACGGCGGCCCAAGCCCCGCCGGCTGGTCCTGCTGTGCGATGTCTCCGGTTCCATGGAGTCCTACACGCGGGTCTTCCTCGCGCTGCTGCAGGGCGCTGCGGCAGGTGCCCGGGCGGAAGCCTTCGTCTTTTCCACCCGGTTAACCCGGCTCACCCGGCAACTGGCCGTCCGCGACCCGGACACGGCGCTGACCCGTGCCGCCGCGGAGGTGCGGGACTGGGCCGGCGGCACGCGTCTTGCCGAAAGCCTGCACCGGTTCATCGATGACTACGGCCGCCAGGGCATGGCCCGCGGCGCCGTGGTGGTGGTTATTTCGGACGGCTGGGCGCAGGACGATCCCGCCGAAGTGGCCGCGCAGATGGAGCGGCTGCGGCGGCTGGCGTATCGAATCATCTGGATCAATCCCCGTAAGGTGGCGGTAGATTACCAACCGCTGGCGGGCGGGATGGCGGCCGCCCTGCCGTACTGCGATGCGTTCGTCAGCGGCCACAACTACACCGCCTTGTCGGAAGTGGCCGCGGCCATCCGCTCCGACCGCAATCAGGGTTCCGGCCCGCGGACCACCAACCAGTTCACCAGGCAAAGGACACGGTAATGCAGCTTGAACGCACGTTCTCCGTCACCGCACCGATCGGGACGGTTTGGGAAACCCTGATGGAATTCGAACGCGTGGCCGGGTGCATTCCGGGAGCACAGATTCTGGAAAAGACCTCCGAGGACGAGTACCAGGTCGCCATGAAGGTGAAGCTGGGGCCGGTGACCATGCAGTACAGGGGCACGTTGCATGTGGTGGAGCGCGACGCCACCGCCCGGCGGGCAACGCTGCAGGGGAAAGCGCGCGAAACACGGGGACAGGGCGCCGCAGAGGCGACGGTAACCATGCAACTGTCCGAATCCGGAGCCGCCACCGAGGGCAGCGTCAACGCCGACCTGACCCTGTCCGGCAAGGCGGCGGCTATGGGCAAGAGCGTGATCGGCAGCGTCACAGACCAGATGCTGGCCGTGTTCACCAAGAACCTGCAGGAGATGATCTCCGCCCAGGAGGCCACGGTGGAAGGCACGGGTGCCGGCGAGGCGCCAGGCACCGATGCCGGCCAGGCGCCCGCTCCAGCCGCCCCGGCTTCCGCCGCACCGGCGTCCACCGCACCGGCTTCCACCGCACCTTCATCCGCCGCCTCTTCGCCCTCGGCGCCGCCGTCGTCCGCTGCCCAGGCAATGCCCGAGCCAGCGCCCGAGACGAAGCCGGCCGCGCCGCCGTCGTCCTCCTCCCCCACCCCTGCTGCGCGGCCGGCAGGAGAGGGCAGCAGCCTGGACGGGATCGCTGTAGCCAGGCACGTGCTCGCCGACCAACTGCGCAGTCCGGGCAAAGTGCTGTGCCTGGTGCTCGCCGCGGCGGCGTTGGCGCACCTGGCCGGGCGCCGGTCCGGCCGCCGGCAGGCCGTGGCTTTACTGCGGGCCGGAGGCGTATAACCGTGCGGGACGTTTTGGCAGCGCTGCTGCCCGGCTGGGACGCAGGAGAAACGGCAGGTTTGGCCACGGTGGTCCGCACCTTCAAGTCCGCACCCCGTCCGCCCGGCGCATCCATGGCGGTCACCGCCGGCGGCGAAGCCATCGGCTCGGTCTCCGGCGGCTGCGTGGAGGGCGCGGTGTACGAACTGGCCACCGAGGTGGCTGCGAGCGGCCAGCCCGCGCTGGTGCGCTACGGCATCAGCGACGACGAGGCGTTCTCGGTGGGACTGACATGCGGCGGGATCCTCGACGTCTTCGTGGAGCCGCTCTCCCGCAGGACCTTCCCGGGACTCGACCAGGTCGCCGCCGGTATCGCCGCGTCCCGTCCGGTGGGCATTGCCACGGTGATTGAGCACCCGGATCCCGTCTGGCTGGGACGGCACTTGGTGGTCCGCCCGGACGGCTTCGACGGCGATCTGGGAACCGAACGCGTTAACCACGCCGTGGCGGACGACACCCTGGGGCTGCTGGCTGCCGGCCGGAACTCGACGCTGACCTACGGGCCCGACGGGCACCGGCGCGGCGAGGGGATGCGGATCTTTTTCGGCAGCTTCGCGCCGCGGCCCCGGATGCTGGTCTTCGGCGCCATCGACTTCGCTGCAGCCCTGGCCCGGATGGGGACCTTCCTGGGCTACCAGGTCACGGTCTGCGATGCCCGGCCGGTCTTCGCCACCCGCGCACGCTTTCCGGAGGCGGACGAGGTGGTGGTGCAGTGGCCGCACCAGTACCTGACCGAGCAACTGCAGCAGGACCTGCTGGATGAGCGGACGGTTATTTGTGTGCTGACCCATGACCCGAAGTTCGACGTCCCGCTGCTGGAGGTGGCCCTGCGCGGGAGCAAGACCGCCTATGTGGGGGCGATGGGTTCACGGCGCACCCATGACGACCGGCTGCAGCGGCTGCGCGAAGCAGGCCTCTCCGATGAGGAACTGTCCCGCCTGCACAGCCCGGTCGGGCTGGACCTTGGGGCACGCACCCCGGAGGAAACCGCGGTGTCCATCGCGGCCGAGATCATTGCCCGGCAGTGGGGCGGCAGCGGACAGCCGCTGGGTGAACTCAGCGACCGGATCCACCATGACGAGGCGCACGAGCCTCAACCGCAACCCTGACCATCTCAGCAGCCCGGTCGGTCAGCCTGATTCCTTCAGGCCAGACGATCTTCACGCTAACCGGGCGGACCGCTGGCTCGATCGGCAAGGCGGTGAAGGGTCGGCCCTCGTAGGTGGCGTCACCGGCCGGGCGCTGCACCAGCACGGAGTAGCCGATGCCGCGCCCCACCAGCGAACGGGTCAGTTCGAAGTCCGTGGTGCGGTACCGGATCTTGGGCACCACCGAAGCGTCGCGGAACACGGACATGGTGTGGTGGCTGCTGGGCGGGGCATCCAGCAAAATCATCGGCTCCTCCGCCAGCTCCGCCAGTGCCACTGCTTCCCGGCCGGCCAACCGGTGGCCCGCGGGCAACAGCGCATAAGCCTGCATGGTATCCAACTGCACCGACTCCAGCCCGGGCCGCAGGTCCATGTCATACACGATGGCCAAATCCAGTTCACCGGCCACCAGCTTGTCCTGGACCGCATCCTGGGTACCTTCAACGAAATCCAGCTGCACTTTCGGGTGCTCGGCGGCGAAGAATTCCAGCAGCCCGGGCAGCACGGTCGGCGCCAAGGTCAGGTAGCAGCCCACCACCAGCGGACCCGCCAGCTCTCCCCCGCCGCTGCTGGTGCTGAGCTCGAGTTCCTCGGCTTCGCGCAGGAACGCCGCCGCCCGCGCGTGCAACTGCCGGCCCGCCGGGGTCAGGCTGACGCCGTGCGCCTTGCGGCGGACTGTCAACTGCGTTCCGAAAATCCGCTCAAGCTCCTTCACGGCGGCAGCCACCGCGGTCTGCGAGACGTGCAGTTCGTCCGCAGCGGCGGCAATGGTGCCGGCGTCGGCCACCGCAACGAAGTACGCCAGTTGCCGCAAGGTGTACCGGACCATGCAAGCCTCCTGCTGCGCCGCGTTACCAAACTTTTTCGGGGGATATTTCTACAAAATATGAACTTTACCGGCGGATATGCCTGCTGTCACACTCAGACGAGACACACCTCACGCACCACGACGTGATGCAGCCGACAGCACCCGGGACAGCAGGTCCCGGCCGCCACACACCAGGAGACCGAGCATGACCGCCGCCGCTACCGAAGCCCACCCGGTTCCCACCGCGGACTGGGTCACCATCCCGGATCTCTACCGGAACCCTTACCCCATCTACCAGAAGCTGCGCGCGGAGTCCCCCGTGCACTGGGTGCCCGCCGTCAACCGGTACATGGTCACCAGCTACCAGGCCTGCCATGTGATCGAACAGGACCAGGAGCGCTTTTCCGCCGACGAAACCAACTCGCTGATGAAGCGGGCCATGGGCCACTCGATGCTGCGCAAGGACGACCCGGAACATGAAGTGGACCGGAAGTCCTACGGCAACGTGCTGCGGCCCAAGGCGATCAAGGAACACTGGAACGCCATTTTCCAGGCCAACAGCGACAAGTACATGACGCAGCTGAAGGCAGCGGGTCCGGGCGCCGACTTCGTCTGGGACTACGCCGCTCCCTACGCCGCGGAGAACCTGCGGCTGATCATGGGCTTTCACAACGCCACCCAGGAGGACATGCAGCGTTGGTCGCAGACCATGATCGACGGCACCGGCAACTACGCCGACGATCCCGAGGTCTGGGCCAAGTCGGAACAGTCCTACAACGAGGTCGACGACGCGATCGACGAGATCCTGCCCTACCTGCGCAAGAACCCTGATGCCAGCCTGCTCTCCGGAATGACGTCGATGCCGATCCCGCTCGAAGCCATCCGGGCAAACATGAAGATGACCATCGGCGGAGGGCTGAACGAACCGCGCGATGTCCTGGGCACCACCGTGTGGGCGTTGCTGTCCAATCCGGATCAGCTGGCCCAGGTGCTGGCCGACGAGACGCTGTACGCCCGGGCGTTCGAAGAATCCGTGCGCTGGGTGGCACCTATCGGCATGTATCCGCGGGAGGTGAAGCACGACACCGTACTGGAAGGCGTCCAGTTGCCGGCCGGCGCCCGGCTGGGCATCGTCGTGGGCGCTGCCAACCGCGATCCTGCGGTCTTCGAGGATCCGGAGTCGTTCAACATCAACCGGGTGAAGAAGCCGCATCTGGCCTTCGGCGGCGGGAACCACTTCTGCGCCGGTGCCTGGGTGGCCCGGGCCTCGGTGGCACAGATCGCCATGCCGCAGGTCTTCCGCGAACTGCCGAACCTCCGTCTGGACCCGGACAACGCGCCGGTAGACGCCGGCTGGGTGTTCCGTGGCATGACTAAAATGCCGGTGCTCTGGGGTTAAGCCCTGGACCGTTCCTCCCGCCCCACTTCACCCTCTCCCCCACCTCCACGCCGACAGCAAGGACAGCTCCCCATGGCAAAGATCAGTTTCCACCACTCCGACGGCAACGTTGACGTCCTGGACGTCGACCCCGGCACCTCACTGATGCGGGCGGCGGTCACCAACGGCGTCGACGGGATCGTCGGCGAGTGCGGCGGCCAGGCGATGTGCGCCACCTGCCACGTCTACGTCCGGCCCGAATACCTCGACGGGTTGCCCGAGATCGGCGACGACGAAGAAGAAATGCTCGAGTGCACCGCCGGCCCCCGGGACGAGACCCGCAGCCGGCTCGGCTGCCAGATCACCGTCGGCGACGGGCTGGAGCAGATCGAAGTCGACGTCCCCGACGACCAGATCTAGAGCCAGGACAGGCAATCATGCAGACTCCCGAGAACATTGTCATTGTTGGAAACGGCCAGGCCGGCATCCAGCTGGTGGACTCGCTGCGCAAGGAAGGCTACACCGGCCCCATCACCCTGCTCGGCGAAGAGACCTTCCACCCCTACCAACGTCCGCCGCTGTCCAAGGACTACCTCGCCGCCGGCAAGGACCCGGTCCCGCTGCCCTTGCGCCCGGAAAAGTTCTTCACCACCAACGACGTCGATGCCCGCCTCGGCGTGCACGTCACCTCGATCGACCGCGACGCCAGGACCGTCACCCTCGACGACGGCAGCACGCTGGCCTATTCGAAGCTGGTGCTGGCCACCGGCTCCGCCAACCGCGAACTCACCGTCCCCGGCGCCGGGCTGGCCGGCATCCACGGGCTGCGCACCCTCACCGACGCCCGGGCGCTGCACGCCCGCCTCGACGCGGTGCGCTCCGTCGTCGTCATCGGTGCCGGCTTCATCGGCCTGGAGTTCGCCGCCGCCGCCCGCGCCCGCGGCCTGGACGTCACCGTCCTCGAATACGCCGACCGGCCCATGGGACGGGCGCTGACCCCGGTGATGAGCGCGTTCTTCGCCGACGCCCACCAACGCCTCGGCGTAACCCTGCGCCTGGGCGAAGGCATCGCTTCCTTCGACGGCGACGACGGGCAGGTCACCGCCGCGGTCTCCACCACCGGGGAACGCTACCCGGCGGACCTGGTGCTGGTCGGCGTCGGCGTCACCCCGCGCACCGAACTCGCCCAAGCCGCCGGACTGGAGGTGGAAAACGGCATCGTGGTCGACTCCAACCTGCGCACCTCCGACCCGAACATCTACGCCCTCGGCGACTGCGCGTCCTTCCCGAACGCCCACACCGGGACCCGCACCCGGCTCGAATCCGTGCAAAACGCCACCGACCAGGCCCGGCACGCCGCCAAGTCAATCCTCGGCACCGAGGAACCCGGCGACTACAACGACCTGCCCTGGTTCTGGTCCAACCAGGGACCACTGCGCCTGCAGATCGCCGGCCTCTCCGCCCCCGGCGACCAGACCGTGATCCGCGGCAACCCCGCGGAAGAGAAGTTCTCCGTGTTCTGCTTCCGCAACGGCACCCTGGCCGCCGTCGAGTCCGTGAACCAGCCCGCCGACCACATGGCCGCCCGCCGCCTGCTCGCCGCCGGCCGCACCCTCACCCCCGAACAAGCCGCCGACCCCGACTTCGACCTTAAGGCCTACTCCAAACAACAACCCGCCACGGTCTAGGCCAAATCGGGAGCGCCCCGCTCATCGTGGCCGCAGCGCCATGCACGAGTGCTTTACCTGGCGGCGCTTCCGCTAAGCGCCCGCACCGCATGGCCCAGCACCGCCTCCGCCCGCGGGCTGAGAACCATGGTGTCGGGCCAAATGGCGCACATCGTGGTCTGGGATACCGGAGGGGACAGCGGGCGGACCGCCACACTCCTTCCTTCGACAGTCACGGCCGGGGCTTCCGGCCGTGACATCAGCAGCGCGTAGCCCAGTCCGCGGCCGACCAGCGCCTGCACCAGCACCACTTGCGGCATGGACGACACGATGCGCGGACGAAGCCCCCGATCAGCGAACACCCGGTAGGTATTTGCGGTGCTGGGGCTCGATTCGTACATGATCAGCGGCTCGTCGGCCAGATCCGCCAGGTCCACCGTGGGCTGGGCAGCCAGCGGGTGTTCAGGGTGCAGCACCGCCTGCAGCTCGGTCTGGTAAATCGTGCGCTGGTGATAACCGGCCGGGAGCTCCATGTCGTACACCATGGCCAGATCCAGCTGGCCGGCATCCAGTGCGGGGAGCAGCTCGTCATGGGAACCAACAGTGACGTCCACGTTGATCCCCGGGTACTGTTCCGGCAGCTGGTCGAGCACCGAGGGCAGCACCGTACTGGCGAAACTCGCAAAGCAGCCCAGCCGCACCGGCCCCTTGAGCTCCCCGGCGGCACCGGTCAGGTCGTTGATGAGCGCGTCGGCATCGCGCAGCAGCTGGCGGGCACGCTGGGCAAAGAACTGCCCGGACGGGGTCAACTGCAAACCCAGCGCCTTGCGCCGGACGCAAAGCTGTTCACCGGCGGCCCGCTCCAGCGCCGTGATGGCCTGGGACAGCGCAGATTCCGAGATGCGCAGGCTCGCTGCCGCCGAACTCAGCGTCGGGTGATCGGGAAGCGCGGCGAAAAGCTCCAGTTGCCGCAGCGTGAAGTCCGCCATGGTTCTTCAGTCCAGTCAAAGATGTTTATCGGTTTTCTGAAGTTTACCAATAGAAGTAAGGCGTGTCACAATGAGTGATAAGTTCAATAGTTGCGCTCGTCACAGATGGAGGATCCCGTCGACGACGGCGTAACGAACCGTTCACGATCGCTTCCCAACCGCGGAAACGGTCGGCGGCGAGCCACCGGCGTCGTCGTTCCTGTCAGCCTTCGCACCATTATCACCACGCCGAGCTCCTCGACGTGACCGTTCTTGAAGGAAACCATGAGCACTGCAGTATCAGGGCACTCAACGACCGCGAACCAGCGTCGCGTCGCGTTTGCCACGATCATCGGCACCACCATCGAGTGGTACGACTTCTTCATCTACGCCACCGCAGCCGGACTGGTCTTCGCGCACCTGTTCTTCGAACCGGCCGGTGAGTCCATTGGCCTTCTGCTGGCCTTCGCGTCCGTCGGCATCAGCTTCCTGTTCAGGCCGCTGGGCGCCTTCCTCGCCGGCCACTACGGCGACAAGCTGGGCCGCCGCGCCATGCTGGTGATCACCTTGATGATGATGGGCGCCGCCACCACCCTGATCGGCGTGCTGCCTACCTATGAGACCGTTGGCGTCCTGGCACCTGTGCTGCTGCTCTTGCTGCGCATCCTGCAGGGCATCTCAGCCGGCGGCGAATGGGGTGGCGCAGTCCTCATGGCCGTCGAGCATGCTCCGCGCGACCGCCGCGGCCGCGCAGGCTCCTTCCCGCAGCTGGGCGTTCCCTTGGGCATGCTGCTGGCTTCGGGCGTGATGACGCTGATGACCGGCGTCATCGCTCCCGGCGACGCCTTCCTGGAATGGGGCTGGCGCATTCCGTTCCTGATCAGCATCGTGCTGATCCTGGTCGGCTACCTGGTCCGCCGCTCCGTGGACGAGTCCCCGGTGTTCAAGGAGATCGCGGAGAAGAAGCAGCAGCGCAAGGTTCCCGTCGTCGAGCTGTTCCGCAAGCACTGGCTGCTGGTCATCCTGGCTGCCCTCGTCTTCGCCGGCAACAACGCCGCAGGCTACATGGCCACCGGCGGGTTCATCCCCAGCTACGCCACCAGTGAGGCAGTAGGCATGGAGCGCACCGACGTGCTGCTGGCCATCACGTTCGCCTCCGCCATGTGGTTCATCTTTACCGCCATCGCCGGCATCCTCTCGGACAAGATCGGCCGCAAGCGCACCTACCTGATCGGGTTCAGCGCGCAACTGCTGACCGTCTTCCCGCTGTTCATGTTGATCGACACCGGCTCGCTCGGCATGTTGTACCTGGCGCTGGCCATGTTCAGCGTTGGCCTCGGCCTCAGCTACGGCCCGCAGGCTGCCTGGTATAGCGAGATCTTCCCGGCCTCGGTGCGCTACTCCGGCGTCTCGATCGCCTATGCCCTGGGCGCCATCCTCGGCGGCGCGTTCGCTCCGACTATCGCCCAGGCACTGATCAACTCCACCGGCTCCAGCGCCTCGGTCTCCATGTACCTGTTCGGCATGACGATCATCTCCATCATCGCCGTGCTGATCCTGCGCGACCGCCCGGGCATCGACCTGTCGATCAACAACCAGGCCGAGCAGGAAGTCGGCGCGACCGTCTTCGACAAGCGCCGCGGCGTCTCCACCGACGACGCCGTCAAGGTGGGCGTCTGACCAGACGGGCTGCGCTGACCCAGCGCTGCTAGTCAAGCATTGAGGCGGGTGCCCTGCCGGAAGCTATTCCGGCAGGGCACCCGCTCGTTGGTCGGCTCTTTGGTCGGCGTCGCCGTTGGTCCGCCCTTTGGTCCGCGTCTGCATTGGTCCGCGTCGCCGTCATCAGCCTGCTTTGGGGGCGCTGATGACGGCGACGACGTCAGGCGGCATCAACGCGCCTGCTTCGGGTGCACTGATATCGGCCAAGTCAGGCGGCTTCAGCGCGCCCGCTTTTGTGCGCCTGCCCTCGGCGGCCAGATCAGGCGGCTTCGTTATGGCTCCATCCGCGTTCACGCAGCGCCGCCGCAATTTTCTCCACCGCCCGTCTGGCACCGTTGTCCATGTGCCGCTTGGAAATCCGCACTTCATCCCAGTCCGCTGACCGGGCTCGTTCTTCCCGCTCAATGTCGCGGGCGATTTGGCCGGAGTCGCTGTGCCCCTCACCTTCGTACTCAATCGCGATGCGGTACTCAGGCAGCGACAGGTCCGGCGCGTGCAGGATGTCGCCGTGGTCGTTCCTGATGGGCTTGTTCACCTCAGGCTCCGGCAAGCCGGCCCGGATCATGGCCAGCCGTAGCCTGGTCTCCGGCGGGGAATCCGCCCCTCTTCGAGCCAAGGCCAACGACGCACGGGCCTTCCGCAGTCCACGTTTCCCGGGGTGGCGCCGCAGCATGGCCTGAAGCTCTTCCCGCTGAGCGTACGGCTCAGCCCGCCCTTCAAACTCCGGCCGTGGAATCCGGAGGAGGTGGTCCGCTATCACCACCAGATCATCCACCTCCAGGTTTTCGGCCAAGTCCAGCCACGTGCGCGTCCGCGTCGTGACGCAGAGCCCATCGACATAAGCGACTTCATCCGGCAAGAGCCCGGATCGGTGACCCACCACCCCGGGCCGCTGCATCCGGGCGGCGCCGGCTGGACGGGAAATATGAATGCGCCGATCGAAGCGGTGTGCGGCCGGCTCAGGAAAGTCCCACAAACGTGCCGCTGTGTCATGCGAAGCCGCACTGGAATCGGTGACACGGGTGAAGGGCCGGACATGGCTTGCAAGATCGAGTTCGGTTGGCTGGACGGCACAGATGCCCCGGCTGATTCGGATGAGGCGCCGGTGGCGCAACTGCCCCTTGCTGAGTCCTGATGCCAGGCCGTCCTGCACTGTGAAGGCGGAGTCCTGCAGGTGTGGCGGGAGCGGCCTCGCTCGCGGAAGGCGTCCTTCAACTCCTGATCGTCCCGCCCGGCTCATGCTGACATTATGTGCGGCGGGAGTAATTCTGTGCCGAAGTTATCCACAGGCTACGGCCGGCCGGCTGCATCGTCGAAGACGCAGAACACCTGGCGCGCTTCGAGTGGAGAATAGTTGCAGCGAGCGTCGGCGTGTCGCTGCAACTATTCGCCGGTCGATTGTCACCAAGGAAGGCGGACGATCCGGTACGGTGCCCGGAATCGACAGAAGGCGGCGTCCCGGACTGGGACGCCGCCTTACCTAGCCTTGCGGCCGGACCTTAGCGGGCCTGGCGCTCGCCGCCTTACCTAGCCTTGCGGCCGGACCTTAGCGGGCCTGGCGCTCGGCGGCTTCCACCACGTTGGCCAGCAGCATGGCCCGGGTCATCGGGCCGACACCGCCGGGGTTGGGCGAGAGCCAGCTGGTCACGTTGCGGGCCTCGGGCTCCACGTCGCCGGTCACCCGGGCCTTGCCGTCTTCGTCCTCGACCCGGCTCACCCCCACGTCCAGCACCACGGCACCGGGCTTGAGGTCGACTGCCTTGATCATGTGCGGCATCCCTGCGGCGGCAATGACGACGTCGGCCTCCCGCAGTTCCGCGGCCAGGTCCACAGTTCCGGTGTGGGCCAGGACCACTGTGGCGTTGATCGTTTTGCGGGTCAGCAGCAGCCCCAGCGGACGGCCCACGGTGACGCCGCGGCCCACCACCAGCACGCGCTTGCCGGCCAGTTCGATGTCGTGGCGGAGCAGCAACTCCACGCAGCCGTGCGGGGTGCAAGGCAGCGGCGAGTCCAGCGGCTCGCCCACGTTGAGCACCAACCGGCCCAGGTTCATCGGGTGCAGCCCGTCGGCGTCCTTGGCCGGATCGATCTTCTCCAGGATGCGGTTGGTACCGATGTGCTTGGGCAGCGGCAGCTGCACGATGTAGCCGGTGCAGGCCGGATCCGCGTTCAGTTCATCGAGGACTGCTTCCAGTTCCTCCTGTGAGATGGTGTCCGGCAGGTCGCGGCGGATGGACTCGATGCCCACCTCGGCGCAGTCCTTGTGCTTGCCGCCCACATACCATTTGCTACCCGGGTCCTCGCCGACCAGCACGGTGCCCAGGCCGGGCACGATGCCTTTGGCCTTGAGCGCCGAGACCCGCTCGGTGAGTTCGCTTTTGATCTGTGCCGCGGTGGCCTTGCCATCCAGGACACGCGCCGTCGGCGGGGTTGAGTACAGATTCATATCACCACTCCTCGTGGCCGGGGTAAAGCGGGAAGTCGTCGGCCAGTTTCTTCACGCGGGCGCGCAGCGCGGCAACATCGGCCCCGCCCTTCAGCGCGGTGGCGATGATGTCGGCCACCTCGGTGAATTCGGTGGAGCCGAAGCCTCGGGTGGCCAGCGCCGGGGTACCGATCCGCAGGCCGGAGGTCACCATCGGCGGGCGCGGGTCGAACGGCACGGCGTTGCGGTTGACCGTGATGCCGGCCTCGTGCAGCAGGTCTTCGGCCTGCTTGCCGTCCAAGTCGGAGTTGCGCAGGTCCACCAGAACCAGGTGCACGTCGGTGCCGCCGGTCAGCACCGAGACGCCGGCCTCGGCCACATCCGGCGCGGTCAGGCGCTCGGCCAGAAGACGAGCGCCTTCCAGCACGCGTTCCTGGCGCAGCTTGAATTCCTCGCCGGCGGCAATCTTGAAGGCCACGGCCTTGGCCGCAATTACGTGCATCAGCGGGCCGCCCTGCTGGCCCGGGAACACTGCGGAGTTGACCTTCTTGGCAAAGGCTTCCTTGCCCAGGATGACGCCGGAGCGCGGACCGGCCAGGGTCTTGTGGACAGTGGAGGTCACGAGGTCCGAGTGCGGCACCGGGTTCGGATGCAGACCGGCCGCGACCAGCCCGGCGAAGTGCGCCATATCGGTCCAGAAGTAGGCTCCGACCTCGTCGGCGATGGAGCGGAAGGCTTCGAAGTCCAACTGCCGCGGGTAGGCGGACCAGCCGGCCACGATCACGTTCGGGCGCTCGGCCAGCGCCTGCTCGCGGACCTTGTCCATGTCCACCCGGAAGGTCTGCGGGTCGACTTCGTAGGCGGCCACTTGGTAGAGCTTGCCGGAGAAGTTCAGCTTCATGCCGTGGGTCAGGTGTCCGCCGTGGGCCAGCGACAGACCCATCATCTTGTCGCCCGGCTGGATCAGGGCGGAGAGGGCAGCGGCGTTGGCCTGGGCGCCGGCGTGCGGCTGGACGTTGGCGAACTCCGCGCCGAAGAGCGACTTGGCCCGCTCGATCGCCAGGTTCTCCGCGACGTCCACGTGCTCACACCCGCCGTAATAACGGCGTCCCGGGTAACCCTCGGCGTACTTGTTGGTCAGGACCGATCCCTGGACTTCGAGCACCGAACGCGGCGCGAAGTTCTCGGAGGCGATCATTTCAAGGGTGTCGCGCTGGCGGCTGAGTTCGGCGTCGATCACAGCGGCGATTTCAGGGTCAATCTGGGACAACGGCAGATCGGTCACAGAGGGCGTGGAAGTCACGGGGAGAATCTCCTGGGTGGTGGGCTTATCTCACTGCTACAGGCCAGATTACCGGGTGCAGGTACCGCACGCATGACGCGTTACCAGCCCCGGACACAGTCAGGCCCATAGGCGACCTTACGTCCCAGGCGTGCGATCCGTGGTCTACATCTGCAGGAGCGGCGATCGAGGATCCCCGTCCCTGCTGCCGCTTCCTGGTGGTGTCCCACCTAACGCCAGTCGCGGCGAGCCAATCCTAACAGCCGGTCACCCCGCTGGCCGGTCCGAAAGCGTGACCTTCACTGGTGTGGTGTCGCTGCCACGGCGCACTTCCACCGTGACCACATCGCCCGGATCGTGCTTCCGAAGGACAGCCAGCAGGTCCTCCGCCGTAGCCAGTTCCTCTCCATCCACGCTTACCAGCACATCTCCTGGCCGGATTCCCGCCTTGTCGGCCGGACCGCCGTTGGTCACGTTCAGGGCCACGACGCCGCCGGCCTGCGGCATCCCCAACTGCTGCGCAATCTCGGGCGTGATGGTGGCCGGGGCAAGCCCCATGAAAGCGTGCTTGGCGACGCCGTTTTTGAGCAGTTCCCCGGCGACTTCCTGAGCGGTTGCGGCGGGAATGGCGAAGCCCAGCGACACCGCGCCTGCTTCCGGGGGGATATACGCCTCGCTGATGCCCACCACTTGGCCACGACCATTGACGACGGCGCCGCCCGAGTTGCCGGGGCTGATCGCGGCGTCGGTCTGGATCAAGTCCACTAGCGCCAGACTGGAGGAGGACGAGCCGGGAATGGAGCGGTGCAGGCCGGAGATGATGCCGGCGGTCGCAGTATTCTCGAAGCCCAGCGGCGAACCGATCACCACAGCGAGTTCGCCGATCCTCGGCAGCGCCGGGGCAAACGCGACGGCGGGAAGCCCGTCGCGTCCGGTCCGCACCAGGGCCAGATCGGACACCGCGTCCGTCGCCAACACCTTCCCGGCGGTGCGCTGTCCGTCGGCGAAAGCCACCTCCACCTTGGTGCTGTCGCCGACCACATGCTCGTTGGTCAGGATCAAGCCGTCTTTGGAATAGACCACTCCGCTGCCCAAGCCACCCTTGGTGAAAATTGTGACCACCGACGGCTGCACGCTCTCCACGATGTTCGGAATACCACCGGCCGGCTGCGCTCCCCCGGTTTGGCCGCCCGCGCCGCCCTGCGTTTGCGTGGTCCCGCCGGTTGCGGTGGGGCTGGAACCGGCGCTGCCGGTGCAGCCGGCCAAGCCAATGATCAGTGCGGCGGCCAGCAGGACCCGGCCGGGGCTGCGGCGCAGTGGGTTGTGACGTTCCAGACGCGTCATGGCAAGGCCTTCCATCATCGCTGCTGCCACCCTAGCGCCATCGAGGCTCGCAGGAAACGGCTCAGCGCTATCCGGCCGGCGCCGGAGATATCCCGCTAGGGCCTAAGCCACGGCCCGTCCTGCCTGGTTTGCCGCCACCCGCCCGGCCTACCCGCACCGCGCGGCCCACCCCGGCCACCCCGGCCACCCCGGCCCGGAATACCCCGGCACCCGCCGCCGTTACAGCCCATAGAAGTTGAAGCGTCAACAATCAGAGGGAGCATCGTGGCGGACCTGGCAGCAGGCAGCACTCATCAGCTGCAGACCGTGGTGATCGGCGCAGGCCAGGCCGGGCTGAGCGCGGCCTACCAATTGGCCCGCCGCGGGCTGGTTCCGGAACGCGACTTTGTGGTGCTCGATGCCAATGACGGCCCGGGCGGCGCCTGGCGCCACCGGTGGCCCTCGTTGACCTTCGACGCCGCGCACGGGTTGCACGATCTCCCCGGCCTGCCGCTGGGGGTTCCGGACCCGCAGGAGCCGTCCTCCGCCGTCGTCCGCCGTTACTACGGTGCCTATGAGCAGCAGTTTAAGCTGCCCGTGCACCGCCCCGTCCGCGTCACCTCAATTGACGACGACAGTGCCGTGCTGCGGGTGCGCAGCGACACCGGCGGCGAGTGGCTGGCACGCACGGTGATCAGCGGCACCGGAACCTGGGACAAGCCGTACTGGCCGCACTACCCCGGGCAGGAAACCTTCCGCGGCCGCCAATTGCACACCCGAAATTTCTGGTCGGCCGACGAGTTCCGCGGGCAGCGGGTGCTGGTGGTCGGCGGCGGCACCTCCGCGCTGCAGTTCCTGCTGCAGCTGGATGCCGCCGGGGCCGACACCCTCTGGTCCACCCGCCGCGCACCGGACTTCACGGCCACCCCGTTCGACAAAGAGTGGGGCGTTGACGTGGAACGCCGGGTCAGCGAGCGCACCCGCGCCGGACTGCCCACGCTCAGCGTGGTTGCCGCCACCGGCCTGCCACTGACCGAGACGTACCAACGGGGCATTGACGCCGGCGTCCTCGTCTCGCGGGGCAAGCTGGCCCGCATCGGCGAACACGGCATCGAGTTCGCCGACGGCTCCACCGAAGACGTCGACGTGATCCTCTGGGCCACCGGTTTCCGCCCGTCGCTGGACCATCTGGTGCCGCTGCGGCTGCGCGAACCCGGCGGCGGGATCATGATGGCCGAGGACGGCGTTTCCGTGGTGAAGGAGCCGCGCCTTTTCCTGGTCGGATACGGAGCGTCCGCGTCCACGGTGGGTGCCACCCGGGCCGGCCGCGCCGCCGCCGTCGCCGCCACCAAGCACCTTGCGGCGGAAGCCGAACGCCAGCCGGTACCCTAGGACTCGTGACTGACGCCGCCGCTCCCACCGCCTACACCCTCACGCTTTCCTGCCCGGACCGCCCCGGCATCGTGCATGCCGTTGCCGGCGCCCTGGTGCAGGCCGGAGGAAACATCACCGAATCACAGCAGTATGAGAGCCCGCAGTCGGGACGCTTCTTCATGCGGGTGGCGGTGGCCACCGACCAGTCCTACACAGAGCTCCACGACCAGTTGCAGCCGGTGGCGCAGGAGTTCGGCATGACCTGGAAGCTGCGCCGCGAGGGCGTCAAGATGCGTACGCTGCTGATGGCGTCGAAGTCAGGTCACTGCCTGAATCACCTGCTCTTCCTGCAGCGCTCCGGCACCCTGCCGATCGAGATCCCCGCCATCGTCTCCAACCACACGGATCTGGCCGACCTCGCCGCGTTCTATGGCATCCCCTTCCACCACATCCCGGTCACGCCGGACACCAAGCCGCAGGCCGAGCAGGCGCTGATGGACCTGGCCGCCGAGCACGATGTGGAACTGGTGGTCCTGGCCCGCTACATGCAGGTGCTCAGCAACGAACTCTGCACCGAGCTGGCCGGCAAGGCGATCAACATCCACCACTCCTTCCTGCCCAGTTTCAAGGGCGCCAGGCCGTACCACCAGGCCCATGCCCGCGGCGTGAAGCTCATCGGCGCCACTGCGCACTATGTCACCGCGGACCTGGACGAAGGGCCGATCATCGACCAGGAAGTCATCCCGGTCCGCCACTCCCATACCGCCGAGCAGTTCGTGGCGCTGGGCCGCGACGTCGAAGCCCGGGCGCTGGCCCGCGCGGTGCAGTGGCATGCCGAACACCGCGTGCTGCTGGACGGAAACCGCACGGTCATCTTCAACTAGCCGTTCCCCGGGCGGTCGGGCCCTGCCGCCGGTTGGCAGCGGCGGCTGGGTGGCAAGGCCGCCGCGGTCGTCAGGGCGACCGGTCGATGTGGCCGCCGGCCGGTGTGGCGACAACCGCTGATCACGACGGCGGCGCCTGGCTCTGTGCCGCAGCTCGCCCGAGGCGTACTCTCGACGGATGGGCAACCATGAACCGGAGCTGAAGGCGTTCTATGACCGCCAAGCCCCTGCCCGCGACCGGCGCGCCCGGGATCCGCAGAGGGATGAGGCCAGGCAGGCGTTCATCGCGTCACTGGTCGCGGCGCACCGGCACAGCGTGCTGGAGATCGGCTGCGGCACGGGCGCGGACGGGCTGGCGTTCAAGGCCGCGGGCATCCACTACACCGGCATCGACCTGTCCGAGGAAAACGTCCGGATTGCCCGGGCCAAGAGTCTGGACGCAGTGGTCTGCTCGGCGCGCGAGTTGCCATTCGCCAGCGGCACGTTTTCGGCCGGCTGGACCATGAGCACGCTGCTGCACATTCCCAATCAGGACCTCCCGGATGTGCTGGCCGAGACGATGCGCGTCCTGGCCGAGGGCGCCCCGCTGGCGGTCGGGCTCTGGTCCGGCGACGACGAGGAGGTCATCGTTGCCAACGACGACCTCGAGCCGAACCGCTTCTACAGCCGCCGCCGCGACGAAACCGTGCGCCAGCTCTTCGGTGAGCACGGACTGATCTCCGGCTTCACCACCTGGGACCGGCCGGGGACCGGCAGGCACTACCAGTTCTTTATCGTGACCAAGCCCTAACCGCACGAGATGCCGGACGCCACCTCCGTCACGAACCCGCTGGAGGGCCGCTGACTGGCTAGGCTGGTGCAATGGCCCACATCATCACTATCGCCGGCATGCTGCCGGCCGTCGACCTGTCCGCCTTTGTTGCCCCCACGGCCACGCTCAGCGGGGACGTGGCCCTGGCCGCCGACTCCAGCGCGTTCTACGGCGTGAGCGTCCGCGGCGACACGGCACCAATCCGGGTCGGCGAACGCACCAACCTGCAGGACAACGTGGTCCTGCACGCCGACCCCGGCTTCCCCTGCACGATCGGCGCCGGCGTCAGCGTCGGCCACGCGGCCGTAGTCCACGGCTGCACCGTGGAGGACAACTGCCTGATCGGCATGAGCGCCACCATCATGAACGGTGCTGTGGTGGGCGAAGGTTCGCTGGTGGCAGCCGGCGCCGTCGTGCTGGAGGGTACGCAGATTCCGCCGCGCTCCCTCGTCGCCGGCGTCCCTGCCAAGGTCCGCCGCGAGCTGACCGAGGAAGAGTACCAATCCGTCCTCGACAACGCCGCCCATTATGTGGAGCTCGCTGCCCTGCACCGCGACGCGATCGACGACGCCACCGAGCAGTAGCCGCTTCGCGCGGGCCGTCGCCGTGGGTTCGCCGGCTCGGGCGTGGGCTGCTGCACATGCTGCGAGTCCAATGGCTCGTCGGTGTGTGCAGACCCGTCCATAGAGCGCTGCTGCTGATGCTGCTGCCCGCCCGGCGTCGCATTCCGAACGATCTTGCGTTAACTTCTTGACTACAACTCGCCGCTAGCGCACGCTTTTGTCTATGCCAGCCGATCCGCCGACCGCTCTCGAGGCCTCGTCGCGCTCCGTTCCGTCCGCCTTGCAGCACCGGCCCGGCTCCCAGGGCGCCTTGCGCCGGCGGAACAGCCAACGGATCCTGCAGGCGCTGATGGCCCGCGGCCCGTTGACGCAGGCCGAGCTGTCCCGGCAGACCGGACTATCCACCGCCACCGTGTCCAACATCGTCAAGGCGATGGCCGAAGACGGACTGGTCAGTACCGCACCGACCACCAGTTCAGGCCGCCGCGCACTCTCGGTCCGGATCGACGGCCGCGGCGCCGTCGCCGTCGGAGTGGATTTCGGCCGGCGGCACGTGCAGGTGGTGCTGGTGAGCCTGGACCACCGGGTGCTCGCCGCCGACGCCGTGGAATTGCCCCTCGGCCACGACGCCGAGCAAGGCATCGACGCCGCCGCCCGGCTGGTACAGCGGCTCCTGGACGAACAATCGGTATCCCCCGGGGCGGTGCTCGGCGTCGGCGCCGGAATTCCCGGGCCCATCGACCGCCGGACCGGCACCGTGATCCACGGTGCCATCCTGCCCGAATGGGTGGGCATCAACCTGCTGGCCCGGCTGCAGGAACGGTTCGGTGCCGACGTGTTCGTGGACAACGACGCGAATCTCGGCGCACTCGCGCAAGTCAGCTGGGGCCCCTACCAGCACGCCCAGAACCTGGTGTTTCTGAAGATCGGATCGGGCATCGGCGCAGGCCTGGTGCTCAACGGCGACCTGTATTACGGCCATATCGGAGTCACCGGCGAAATCGGCCACGCCACCGTCGCCGAGCACGGAGTCATCTGCCGCTGCGGCAACCGCGGCTGTCTGGAGACCGTCGCATCCACGTCCACCATGATCGATTTGCTCAGCCACGGCCGCGGGGCCCCGATCGGCACCGAAGATATTGTCCGAATCGCCCTGGAGGGCGACCCGGCCGCGCTCCGGGTCATCGACGACGCAGGACTTGCAGTGGGGCGGGCACTGGCCAACGTCTGCAACCTGCTGAACCCGGAATTCATCGTGGTCGGCGGGCCACTCACGGGCCTTGGCAGCATCCTGTTGGAACCGGTGCGACGCGGGTTGCTGCGCCATGTGGTACCGGTCGTCGGCGAATCAACGGATCTGACGATGTCCACTCTGGGCAGCCGCGCAGAGGCCTTGGGAGCCGCGACGCTGGTGCTCCAACAGGCCGAGCTGCCCTTCGTCTAGAGCCACCCGCACCTGACGGTTGGGCAACGCTTTGCGTTCAACTCTTGACGACAAGCCGTGTGACCTAGTTAACTTCCTTCAAGCCACACATCCGTGTGCGGGTCGCGCAGACCCCGTGGCCACAGACTGTTGATTGATGGAGGCGTTATGCGACGCATGTCTATGCTCGCCAGCGTTGCGGCTGCAGGTTTGCTCCTGTCGGCCTGCGGCGGTGGAAGCGCGGTTGAGGATGCCAACCCCTCAGAAGCGTCGGGTTCGGTGGGAGTTTTCACCTGGTGGGCGGACGGTTCCGAGAAGGTCGGGCTGGATGCGCTGGTGGACATCTTCTCCGAGCAGTACCCGAACCTGAAGTTCGACAACCTTGCCGTCGCCGGCGGCGCCGGCAGCCAGGCCAAGAGCGTCCTGGCCGCCAACCTGAAGTCGGGCAATCCGCCGGACTCGTTCCAGGCCCACGCCGGCGCCGAGCTGCAGGACTACATCGCCGCCGACCAGCTCGAAGACCTGAGCTCTTTCTATGAGGAAGCGAAGCTGAACGAGGCCTTCCCGAAGGACTTGCTGGACCGCCTCACCGTTGACGGCAAGATCTACTCCGTCCCGTCCAACATCCACCGCGCCAACGTGGTGTGGGCCAACGTCGACGTGCTGAAGAAGGCCGGATTGGATCCGGACAAGCCGGCGGCCGACCTGGACGCCTGGTTCAAGGACATGGACAAAATCAAGGAATCCGGGGCCACCCCGCTGGCCGTGGCCGGGACCTGGACGCAGGTACAGCTGTTCGAGAACATCCTGCTCGCCACCCTCGGCGCCGAAGGCTACAACGGACTCTGGGACGGCACCACCGATTGGGCCGGCGCCGACGTCACCAAAGCCATCGAGAACTACAAGAAGGCGCTCAGCTACACCAACTCCGACCGCGACACCCTCAGCGACTGGGGTCCGGCAACGCAGCTGGTGGAGGACGGCGCAGCCGCCTACAACGTGATGGGCGACTGGGCCGAAGCCAAGTTCTCCCAGGACGGCAAGAAGCCCGGCGAGGACTACGTCTACTTCCCGACCCCCGGGACCGACGGTGTCTTCGACTTCCTGGCCGATTCGTTCACGCTGCCCAAGGGCGCCCAGAACCCCGACGGTTCCAAGGCGTGGCTGACCACCATCTCCAGCGTGGACGGCCAGCAGGCGTTCAACGCGGCGAAGGGCTCCATCCCCGCCCGCACGGACGTGCCGGCGGACAAGTTCGGCGAGTACCAGAAGAGCGCTATCGAGGACTTCTCAAACGACACGATCGTGTCCTCGCTGGCCCACGGTGCCGCTGTCCCTGTTGCCTGGCTGAACGAATTGAGCACCGCGGTGAGCAAGTTCGGCGGCCCGCAGGATGTGGCCGCGCTGCAGGCTTCCGCGGCGTCCATCGCCGAGAAGTTCCAGCAGTAACCAGGACACCCCCGGACGGGCGGGCGCGGCAGAACCACCGCGCCCGCCCTTCCACGTCCCACCCGGTGCCGGCGGCACAAGGAGAATTCCATGTTCAAGAAAGTCAAGACCTGGGGCCCGGCACTGGCCCTGATCTCCCCCACCCTCGTCCTGCTGGCCGTCTTTGTCTATGCACTGATCGCGGAAAACGTCCGCATCTCAATGACCAACCAGCACACCGCCCGGCCGTCTTCGGACTTCGTCGGCATGGAGAACTACTTCAGGCTGTTCGGGGACCCGGATTTCCAGCACGCGCTGCGCAACCTGCTGCTGCTCACCGTGGTGTTCCTGGCCGGCACGCTGATCTTCGGTTTCCTCTGGGCCTGGATTTTGGAACGGCCCTCCTTCGGCGAGGGGGTTTTCCGTTCGGTCTACCTCTTCCCGATGGCCGTCTCCTTCATCGCCTCCGGCGTGGTGTGGCGCTGGCTGCTCTCCAGCCTGCAGACCGACCAGTCCGGCGGTGAGCGCACCACCGGCCTGAACCGGCTGCTGGACGGCGTGGGGCTGGGTTTCCTGCAGAACAGCTGGTGGTCGGATCCCAACTGGGGTATTGCCGCCATCGCCGTGCCGGCCATCTGGCAGCTCTCCGGCTACGTGATGGCCCTGTTCCTGGCCGGCTTCCGCGGCATCCCGGAAGAACTGCGCGAAGCGGCGCGGATCGACGGCTGCAGCGAATGGAAGCTCTACCGGCACGTGATCTTCCCGCAGCTGAGCCCGGTGATGCTCTCGGCCGTGATCATCATCGGCCACATGTCGTTGAAGTTGTTCGACCTGATCCGGGCCATCGTGCCCGATGCCAACACGTATGACATCCAGGTGCCGGCCACCATGATGTGGGTCAAGTACATCGGCAGCGACTACGCCGACTCGGCAGCCATCGGCACCATCATGTTGGTACTTGTGGCGCTGGTGGTTATCCCGTACCTCGTGTACACCTCGCGGCAGGAGAAACGCTGATGACCACCGCAACCGTCCCGCCGCCCGTCGAAGTAGCCAAGCCCCGTCCGCCGGCGCCGCGCACCGGCCGGCAGCGAATGAACCGCACGCTCAAATACGCCATCCTGCTGTTGTTTGTGTTCGTGGTGCTGATTCCGGCCTACGTCCTGTTCATCACCAGCTTCAAGGGCCCGTCCGACGCCGATCCCTCCACCGCCTGGCTCTTGCCCACCACGTGGGAAACCGCCGGCTGGGCCAAGGCCTGGGACACCCTGGCCCCGGCGCTTGGCCGCACCTTCGCCATGGTGATTCCGGCGTCGATCATCTCCGCTTTCCTCGGCTCGATGAACGGCTTTGTGCTGTCACGCTGGCGCTTCCCGTACGCCAACGTCGTCTTCACGCTGATCCTGTTCGGCATGTTCATTCCGTACCAGGCCGTGATGATCCCGCTGACCCAGTTGATGCAAGGCCTCGGGGTGCCCAACGGCATCCCATCGCTGCTGGTGCTGCACATCGTCTACGGCCTGCCCATCTGCACGTTGATCTTCCGCAACTACTACGAGTCCGTTCCGAGCGAGCTGATCGAAGCCGCGCGGATGGACGGTGCGGGACTGCTGCGCACCTACGCCTCGGTGATCCTGCCGATCTCCGCTCCGGGCTTCGTGGTGGTGCTGATCTGGCAGTTCACCTCGGCGTGGAACGACTACCTGTTCGCGGCGTTCTTCTCCTCCGGTTCCAACGGCCCGGTCACCATCGCGCTGAGCTTCCTGGCCGGCGGACAGCTGACCGACTATGCCGCCTCGATGGCCGGGGCGCTGATCGCCTCGCTGCCCACACTGCTGGTCTACATCATTCTGGGCAAGTACTTCGTCGGCGGCCTGATGAGCGGCTCGGTCAAAGGCTGACCGCACGCCCCACCGCGGCGCCTGCTCCCCTTCGGGAGCGGGCGCCGTCGTCGTCGTAGGGTCAAGTGCTTGCTAAAGGATTCTTGCTAAAGATATCTTTAGCATCATGGAAACCGGTAACAATCACGACGGCGGTGCCCGGCAGGTGGCGCCGACGCACGGTCACCGGGGGGCGCCCGGAGAGCAGGTGGTCAGCGACCCGGTCCGCATCCGCGCCCTGACCCATCCCCTGCGGCTGGAACTGCTCGATGTCCTCGATGCTGCCGGCCAAGCCACCGCCACCGAGTGCGCCGCAGCCACCGGAGAATCCGTGGCCAGCTGTTCCTATCATCTGCGCATCCTGGCCAAACACGGCTACATCGAGCCGGGCGAACAGGTCGGGCGGGACAAGCCGTGGAAACCCATCTCGCACAGCCGCGCCCAGACCATCGACCACAGCCTGCCCGGCTCCCGGCATGCGGTGGTAGCGCTGGCGGGCCTGGAGCTGGAGCGCCAGTTCCAACGGCTCAGGGACTGGACCGGCCGGGCACCGGACCTGCCGGCGGACGAGCTCGATCTGTCGATCATCAGCTCCACGCAGTTCTATGCCACGCCCGAGGAGATCAGGCAATTCCGCGACGACCTGCTCGAGCTCAGTCGGCGCTTTGAGGGGCGGGTCGAGAATCCATCACTGCGGCCGAACGGTGCCCAAAAGACCCATCTGTTCAGCGTGCTCAACATCGACCCCGGGCTGCCGTGAGCAGCGCCGGCAGTCGGCGCACGGCGGACGTCGGCAGCAACCGGCAGGCCCTCGCGGTCGCGCCCTTCCGCCGACTGGCGCTGGCCTGGCTCTTGACCAACGTCGGCGATTCGGCCTTGTTCCTGACCGCTGCCATTTGGACTAAAACACTCACCGGTTCCGATGCGGCGGCGGGGCTGGTCTTCGCCGCCTTCGGTGCGCCCGGCCTGTTCGCTCCCCTGATCGGACAGCTCGCCGACCGGTTCAGCCGCAGGCGGTTGATGGTGCTGAACAACGTCGTGGCCGCCGTTGTGGTGCTGGCATTGCTGCTGGTGCAGGACGGCGACCAGCTCTGGTTGGTCTACGCGGTCATGGCGGCCTATGCCGCCTCCTCCTACCTGACCGCCGCGGCGCAGGGCGGCCTGCTGCGCGACCTGATGCCGGACCGCCTGCTGGCTCCGGCCAATGGTCTGCTCAGCACCGTCGACCAAGGCCTGCGCATCGTTGCCCCGCTGGCGGGCGCCGGTGTATTCGCGCTGTGGGGCATGGCACCCGTCATTGCCGCCACCTGTGTGTGCTTCCTGGCTGCGGCCGCCGTAATGCTGACCGTGCGGGTGCACGAAGCCGAGCCTGAAGCGGCGGAGGGGGAAACCTTCTGGTCCAGCTCGCTGGCCGGGTTCCGTTTCCTGTGGCGGCACCGGCAGCTGCGGCCAGCGACGATAACCCTGATGATTGCGGTAGCGGCCACCGGCATGCTCAACGTCACGCTCTTCGCGTCGATCGAGCATGGAGTTGGCCTGCCGCCGGAGTCGCTGGCGGTCTTTTCCAGCGCGCAAGGCATGTTCTCGGTGCTCGGCGGGCTGACCGCCGCGAGTGTGATCCGTGTGCTGGGTCTGCAGCGCACCCTGGTCCTCGGACTGGTCCTGCTGGGCGCGGCGATCCCGCTGCTCGCCAGCAATTCCGTGGCACTGTTCCTGGCGGCAGTGGTCCTCGTGGGCTGCGGAGTGATGTGGGCGATCATCGCCTACGTGACCCTGCGGCAAACCGAAAGTCCGGCCCATTTGCAGGGCCGGACCGGTGCAGCAGCCAACTTGTTGTTGAACCTGCCGCAGGTGATGGCGGCCCTCGGCGCGGCCGCACTGATCGGGTTTGTGGATTACCGGCTGCTGATCCTGGCAGCCGCCGCCGGCTGTCTGCTGAGTATCCTGCCGATGCTCAGCAAAACGAACCGGCCGACGGCGGCGGAACAGCCAGCGTCCGCTTAGATGCTGTGGCTGCCAGCTTCGCCACGGCGGGGATCATCGTTATACCGGGCGTCGTCGATGTGCCGGCCGGCCTGATCGCCTTGTGCTGCGGTGGTATCACCCTCGCGGACTTTGTCCCCGCTCGGGTCGATGCCACGAGTCGTATCAGTGTCGACCCGACGGTCGGTGTCGGCGCCGCCCCGCGGGGCATCACCGTCGTAGTGGCGGTCTGACCTGGAATCGCGGTCCTTGGTGTTGATGTCCGGGTCCAAGTCATCGGCCTTACGCAGCTGGTCCTCGCTCTCGCGGCGGATCCCGTGCGCGTCCTGCTGCCGCTGCTCGGCGTCCAGGCGCAGGCGCTCGGCTTCGATTTTGGCGCGCTCCGCCTCGGCGTCCGCACGCTGGGCGTCGGCCTGAGCTTGCATCGCGTCTGCCTCGCGCTCCCGCGCCTCCACCGACGACGCCTTCGCGCTTTGCCGTATCTCCGCCGCCTGCCGGCGGTGCTCTTCCTGCTCTTGGAGCTTCCGCTGCGTGCTCTTCTTCCGAGCGAAGAAGACGATGAGTCCGACGATGATGAGGATGACAACAACAGCGATCACGATTCCGATAATCATGCCTGTATCCATGGTGAGGGCTCCTTCTTGTTGGTGAATTACTGAGCCTGCTTACTTTGTATCATCGATAGGTCTGCACCGGTAGGGCGCAGCTTCCGCGCGAGCAATGGGACAAAGGCTGATCGTCCCCATGGACCCCGATCCGGTGGGCGGCCAAGATGGAGCCATGACACAACCGCCCCGCATCGCCACGCCGCCCTGTCTCGCGCCCGGCTCGCCCGGGCCGCTCGAAGCCACCGGGCAGCCGCTGCGCTGGGGCGTGGTGTCCACCGGGGCCATCGCCACCCTGGTCAGCGAAGACCTCGCCCGGCTGGCCGATGCCGTGCTGCAGGCGGTCAGCTCGCGGAACCAGGCCAACGCCGTGGCCTTCCAGCGGCGCTTCGGCTTCGCCACTGCTTATTTCGACGGCGATGCCGGTGCCGGCTACGACCAGCTCTTCGCGGACCCGGACGTGGACGTGGTCTACGTGGCCACGCCGCATGGACAGCATTACGGGATCGCCCGGCGTGCCCTGGAAGCCGGCAAGCACGTGCTGTGTGAGAAGTCGCTGACCATCAATGCGCGGGAAGCATTGGAGCTGACGCAACTGGCCGCCAGCCGCGGACTGTTCCTGATGGAAGCGGTCTGGACGCGTTTCCTGCCCGTCATCAACCGGGTGTGGGAGATCCTGGCTTCCGGCGAGCTCGGCGAGGTCCGCTGGGTGCAGGCGGACCTTGGCTTCCCTGCCGTCTACGACCCGGCGGCCAGGCTCTGGAACCCCGCCGCCGGCGGCGGCGCGCTGCTGGATTTGGGCGTCTACCCGCTGACCTGGGCGCTGGGAACGCTGGGCTTCCCGCAGACAGTGTCCGCCACCGGCTACGTGAACGACGACGGCGTGGACGCGCAGAACGCCATGACGCTTAGCTACGGCTCGGGCGCGCAGGCGCAGCTGGCCTGTTCGCTGCAGGCCGCCTCGCCGCGCACGGCCACGGTGGCCTGCACCGGCGGCTGGCTGAAGAGCAATGCGCCGCTGCACCACCCCACCGAGCTGACCATCGAGCCGCACTTGGGCGAGGCGCGGGTGGAGACCTTCCCAACGGTCGGCCACGGCTACGTTTTTGAACTGCGGGAGGTCACCCGCTGCATCCAGGCCGGCCTGCAGCAGAGCCCCACCATGCCCTGGGCCGATACCGTGGACACCATGCGGCTCTTCGACGGCGTGCGCGCCCAACTGGGCGTGAGCTACGCCAACGACCGGGCCGTTCCGGTAGCGGACTGAGTGGCGACAGCACGACGGCGGCCGGGCACCTTCTTGGGTTCTAGCGGTCGTTGCAACACCCGACTTTGGGAGTTGCAACGACCGTGTCGTCTTCAAGCGAGAATCCGTCCCGGAGGCAGAGGAAGTATT